>CAMJGU010000138.1 GCA_946405325.1 uncultured Clostridia bacterium
CGCATCGCCAGCGCCTTGCTCGCGAGCTCGCCCGCGCGGGCCTCAATGGCGGATTCCAGCTTGGCGCGCACCTCGTTCGCCAGCTGCCCGATGACGGGGCGCTCCTCGGCGGAGAGCTTGCCCATCTGCTTCAACACGGCGGTCAGCTCGCCCTTTTTGCCGAGGTACTGGACGCGCAGCGCCTCCAGATCCTCGGCGTTCGACGCGCCCTCCATCGCCGCGATGGCGGCGGCGCGAATGGCTTCCAACTGTTGCTTCATAGCTTCTTCTCCTTTGAAGGATTCTTAATCGCTCAAATGATACTTATATCATAAGTAGAAAGGCGTTGCAAGCGGTATTTTGACCGATATATGCTTGACTTTTCTTTTATTAACTGTATAATTATTTCGTTTGTTATCCCAAACGCATTAGCTAGAGAAACGAAGGGAGTTTCCAGATATGGCGACTTATTCGATGCATGTGGCGGGGCTGACCCGCGAGCTTCCCATCTGCAAGGTCAACGACGACCTTTATATCGGCGCGTTCATCATGTTCGGTGACGCCGAGTTGACGGTCGAGTGCGCCCGCGCGCTGCTCAAGCTTGCCGAGAGCGTGGAGTATGATTACCTCTTCACCGCCGAGGCCAAGAGCATTCCGCTCATCCATGAGATGGCGCGTCAGTCCGGCGCGAAGAAGTACTTTATCGCGCGCAAGGGTCCCAAGGTCTACATGCCCGACCCCATCTCCGTGGACGACCAGTCCATCACCACGCTGTCGCTCCAGCGCCTGTATCTGGGCAGCGACGACGCGGAGCTCATCCGCGGCAAGAAGATCCTGATCGTGGACGACGTGATCTCCACCGGCGGCTCCCTCAAGGCGATGGAAGCGCTGGTCGAGAAGGCGGGCGGCACTGTGACGGGCCGTATGTCCGTGCTCGCCGAGGGCGGCGCGGCGGATCGCAAGGACATCATGTTCCTTGAAAAGCTGCCGATGTTCAACGCGGACGGCTCGCTCAAGTAAAAAGACCTTGTCCGGCAATTATGTGACAATTTTAGGGACGCGGGGATCGGTTCCCATGTGCGGCGAAGCCTTCGCCCGCTATGGGGGCTCGACCACCTGCGTCCTCGCGCATATGGGCGGACGGTTTATCGCGCTGGACGCGGGCACAGGTATCATGAATCTGCCCGGTGAGGTGACGGCGCAAAAAGAGCTGCCGCTGCTGCTGACCCATGCTCACGCGGACCATCTGTTGGGTTTGCCGATGTGCTCCTATGTTATGGTGAGAGGCGCGCGGCTGGATATTTACGGCGCATCCCGCGACGGACTGAGCCCGCGGCAGCAGGTGGAGCGGCTGGTGTCCCCGCCGCTCTGGCCCATCACGCCGGACGATTTCCTGACGGAGCTTTGTTTCCACGACATGCCGGATACCATGCAGCTGGGCGAGGTGCGCGTGGACGCGATGGAGGGGAACCACTCCGGCGGGGTAACGCTCCTGCGTCTGGAGGCGGATGGCAAGCGCGTGGTATTTGCCACGGACTGTACGTTCAGCGATGATCTGCGCCCGGAGCTGGTCGAGTTTGCCCGCGGCTGCGATCTGCTGCTGGCGGACGGACAGTACAACGACGAGGAATGGCCGACGCGCAAGACCTTCGGGCACAGCACCTGGCGCATGGCGGCGGAGTTGGCGGAGGCGTGCGGCGCGAAGCAGCTGCGGGTCGTCCACCATGATCCGACGCACACGGACGCGATGCTCGCGGCATGGGACAAGACGCTGCAAGAGCAGGATCCGGCATACGCCTTTGCCCGGGAGGGCGAGACGATTGAACTGTAAGCAGGACGGGAAACCGTCCTGCTTTTTCGTTGTCGTTTTGCCTAAAAAAATGGCGAGAATTTTGGCTCGACAGGATGGCAAATCTGTAGTAATCTATTAAAAATACTAAAAAATATTTAGTGACACAAAAATTTGAATAGGAGGCGCTGTGATGGCAAAGGAAAGCTATACCGGGAAAATCAACCGCAAGCTGAACAAGAAACTGCACGTCGTGGAGGTCGCCGCCGGCCGCCGAAAGGCGGATCTGGTGCTGAAAAACGCCACCTATGTCAATGTGTTCTGCAATGAATTGAGCCATGGCGATATCGCGGTGGCGAACGGCCTGATCGCCGGCATGGGCGAGTATTCCGGCGAGGTGGAGGTGGACGTCGGCGGCAAGCTGGTGCTGCCGGGCTTTGTGGACGCGCACATCCATCTGGAAAGCTCTCTGGTCTCGCCGACGGAGTTCGCCAAGGCGGTGCTGCCGCACGGCACCACCACCGTCATCACCGACCCGCACGAGATCACCAACGTCATGGGAACCGACGGCATCGAGTACATCCTGCAGGCGACCGAAGGCCTGCCGGTGGACGTGCGCGTGATGCTTCCGAGCTGCGTGCCTGCCACGCCGCTCGACGAGTCCGGCGCGTCGCTGGACTACCGCGCCATCGACTCGTTTTACGACCACGGCCGCGTCAGCGGCCTCGCCGAGATGATGAATTTCGTCGGCGTGGTCGGCGGGGACGAGCAGGTGCTGGAGAAGATCGTCGCGGCGCAGGCGCACCACAAGAAGATCGACGGTCATGCCCCGGACCTCGGCGGCAACGACCTCAACGCCTACATCGCCGCGGGTGTGTACTCCGACCATGAGTGCAGCAACGTGGCGGACGCCAAGGCGAAGCTGGAGCGCGGACAGTACATCATGATCCGCGAGGGCACCGCCGCCCGCAACCTCGACGCGCTGCTGCCGCTGCTGACGCCGCAGTACTACACCTACTGCATGTTCTGCACCGACGACAAGCACCCCAACGACCTGCTGGAAAAGGGCCACATCGACTACATCGTGAAAAAGGCGATCCGGGCGGGCATCGACCCCATCATCGCGGTCAAGTGCGCCTCCCACCACGCGGCGCGGTACTTCCTGCTCAACAACCGCGGTGCGATCGCGCCGGGCTTCCTCGCGGACTTCGTGGTGATCGACAACTTTGACGACTTCAACATTCTTGAGGTCTACAAGAAAGGCCGCCGTATGTTCGACGGCAAGGAGCTTGCACCCATCGAGACGCCGGAGATCGAGCCGTCCCTCGTCAAGCACGCTCACGAGACCTTCCATGTTGCGCACCTGACGCCGGAGGACTTTGCCGAGACCCGCCCCCGCGGCGTGCTGGGCATGGTGCCGGGCGAGATCGTGACGACCGACGCGGGCTACGCCACCGGGATCGACGTGGACAATGACATTCTCAAGATCGCGGTCATCGAGCGCCACAAGAACACCCACCACATCGGCATCGGCTACATCAAGGGCTACGGTCTCAAGTCCGGCGCGGTGGCGACCTCCATCTCCCACGACAGCCACAACATCATCGTCGTCGGCACCAATGAGGAGGACATCGCCGCGGCGGC
>CAMJGU010000139.1 GCA_946405325.1 uncultured Clostridia bacterium
GTAGGCGAGCAGGTGGTCGATGAGCGTCACGCCGCTGCCTCCATCGCCCGCGTGGAGGTAGGCGAGCAGGTGGTCGATGAGCGTCACGCCGCTGCCTCCATCGCCCGCGTGGCAGAGCATACCAGCGGGCTTGTCGAGCAGCACGATGTTCTCGTCCTCGTAGACGATGCTGACCTTCGGTGCTGCGATGGTGAGGTAGACGTTGTTCTCGTCGGGCGCGTCGAAGAACTCGTCGTTGACGTAGCACTCCACGAGGTCGCCCGCGTTCAATCGCTGGTCGCGCGCCGCGCGCGCGCCGTTGACCTTGATGCGCTTGATGCGCACGTACTTCTGCGCCAGCGACGCCGGCAGCAGGGGAACGGCCTTGGCGAGAAAGCGGTCGAGCCGCTGTCCCGCGTCGTTTTTGCCGATGGTGAATGCGCGCACGATGCCGCCCCCTTTCCTCGTTTGGGACATTGTACGCCCTGCGGAAAAAATTTTCAACAAAAACCGAAAAAGTATTTGACATTGGGCAGGGGATTTACTATAATACTGGTCGTGTCATTGCGAGGTGTATTATGCTTCTGGATGTCAAGGGAATCATCAACACCCCCGGAGACGGAATTGCGTTCAACGAGGAATTGGACCTTTCCGATGTGGACTTCGGCGGCGTGTGTCCGGCGGTTCGGCCCGTTTCAGTGGTAGGAACGGTGCAGAACATCGCGGGGATGCTTCAACTGCATGCGGAGCTGGATACCGAGCTATCCTGCGTGTGCGACCGCTGCGGCGCGCCGTTTGAAAAGCCCTACCATGTGACCGTCGAGCGCATGCTCGCGAGCGAGCTGGAGGACGAGGACAACGACGACATTCTGCTGCTGGTCGACGGCGCGTTCGATCTGGACGAGCTGGTGCGGGAG
Source organism: uncultured Clostridia bacterium (assembly GCA_946405325.1). The sequence continues at coordinate 897 of CAMJGU010000139.1, forward strand.
ACGTTCATCCTCAATATGGACACGAAGATGCTCTGCCGCGAGGACTGTAAGGGATTATGCTCCGGCTGCGGCGCGAACCTCAATTTTGAGGCGTGCCGCTGCAAGAAGGAGATCGACCCGCGCTGGGCGGCTCTGCAAAAGCTTTTGTAAATTTCACGGCGTAACGCCGTTGCTGATCAAGGAGGTGTCAATATGGCAGTCCCTAAGGGAAAAGTATCCCGCGCAAGACGTGACAAGCGCCGCAGCTCCCATTGGAAGCTGAGCGCGCCCGTTCTGGTCAAGTGCCCGAAGTGCGGCGCTCTGCGTCGTCCGCACAGCATGTGCCCGGAGTGCGGTACCTACAACGGCCGCACCGTCAAGGTCATCGAGGCAAAGACCCAGGCCGAGTAAGCCATCCATATCGATCAAAAAGCACGGCGTTCCGCCGTGCTTTTTTGTTGGCAAAATCCCTGGTTTCCTGTTGTGTTTTTGAAATCATGTGATAAAATAATGCAGTTAAACGCGAACAAGGAGCAGACTATGGAAGACTTTGAAAACAAGGAAGAGCTGACCGAACAGGAGCCGGTGGAGAAGGTCGGCGGCCGCGAGCTGTACGAGTGGCTGCGCTCCTGCGTGGAGTGCGTGCTGGTGATCGTGCTGGTGTTCACCTTCGCCGTGCGCATGATGGGCGTGCAGGGCCCGTCCATGCGCCAGACGCTGCAGCAGGGCGACCGCCTGCTGGTGCTCAACTCGCTGCTGGTGCGCGAGTACAACGCCGGCGACATCGTCATCGCGCGCAAGGACACCTTCTCCGACGATCCCATCGTCAAGCGCATCATTGCCGTCGGCGGCCAGACGGTCGACATCGACTTCACCTCCGGCACGGTCTATGTGGACGGCACGGCGCTGGAGGAGGATTACATCAACGACCGCACCTACACCTTCGAAGGGACGGAGTTCCCGCTGGTGGTGCCGGAGGGCTCGGTGTTCCTCATGGGCGATAACCGCAACATGAGCACCGACAGCCGCGAGCCGCGCATCGGCACGGTGGACACGCGCTACCTCATCGGCAAGGCGGTGTTCCTGCTGTTCCCGGGGCCGGATTCCGTCACCAATCAGCGCGATTTCAGCCGCATCGGCGTGCTGAGCAGAGGATAAGCCATGCAGTTGGAGAGTTTGAGCTGGTTCCCCGGACACATGACCAAGACCCGCCGCATGATCACGGCGGAGATCGGCAGCATGGACGCGGTGTGCGAGATCGTGGACGCGCGCATCCCGCTCTCCTCCCGCAATCCGGATCTGGACGAGCTGACGGCGGGCAAGCCCCGTATCGTGGTCCTGAACCGCGTGGATCAGGCGGATCCCAATATGACAAAGCAATGGGCGGCGTGGTTCCGCGCGCAGGGCTGCGCGGTCATCGAGGTCGACGCCAAGTCCGGCGCGGGGGTCAAGCAGTTCGCGCCCGCGGTGCGGACGCTGCTCAAGGACAAGATCGCCGCCTATGAGGCGAAGGGGCAGGTGGGTCGCGTTCTGCGCGTCATGGTGCTGGGCATCCCCAACGTGGGGAAGTCCACCTTTATCAACAAGGTGTCCGGCCGCAAGGCGGCAAAGGCGGAGGACCGCCCCGGCGTCACGCGCGCGAAGCAGTGGGTGCCGGTGGACAGGACACTGGAGCTGCTGGACACCCCCGGCATCCTCTGGCCCAAGTTCGAGGACGTGGACGTTGGCATGCGCCTCGCGTTCACCGGCGCGATCCGCGACGAGGTGGTGGACATCGAAGAGCTTGCCATGAAGCTGATGGACTATCTTGGTGCGCACTATCCGGAGGCGCTCGCGGAGCGCTACAAGATTACCGTGGAGAGCGGGGAGGACGGCTGGACGCTCCTCAACAAGGCGGGGCGCAAGCGCGGCTTCCTGATCTCCGGCGGCGAGGTGGACACCGAGCGCATGAGCCGCATCTTGCTGGATGAATTCCGAGGTGGCAAGTTGGGACGCTTTACACTCGAAACACCGCCGGAGGATTAACGATGCCGGATTATTCTTACGAAAAAAACGCCCGCGCGCGCGGCTTCGCCATGGTCTGCGGCGCGGACGAGGCGGGCGCGGGGCCGCTGTGCGGTCCGGTCTACGCCGCCGCGGTCATTTTGCCCGAGGACTGCGACCTTCCGGGGCTGAACGACTCCAAGAAGCTGACGGAGAAGAAGCGCGAGGCGCTGTTTCCGGTCATCTGCGAGAAAGCGGTCGCCTACGCCGTCGCGTGGGTGGACGAACAGGAGATCGACGCGACAGACATTCTGAGCGCCCGCATGAAGGCGATGCAGCTCGCCATCGACGGCCTCGCCGTGCGCGCGGATTACGCGCTTATCGACGGCAACCGCGACCACGGCAAGAGCGCCGCGCTCACCACACCGCACGAATGTGTTGTCAAGGGGGATTCCTTGTCAATGAGCATCGCTGCGGCATCGGTGCTGGCAAAGGTCAGCCGCGACCGCTTTGTGGTGGAGGTGCTGGACAAGC
>CAMJGU010000140.1 GCA_946405325.1 uncultured Clostridia bacterium
TCATCGCCGGCGGCTCGGACGTGCTGGTGCAGATGCGCGAAGGCCGCCGCGCCGGTAAGGAGCTGATCTCCATTTACATGATCGACGCGCTGCGCGGCGTGCGCATCGACGAGGAGGATAATCTCCGAATTGGTTCACTCACCAGCTTTTCCCACATCACCCGCGATCCGCTGATCCAGCAATACTGCAACGTGCTCGGCGAGGCGGTGGATCAGGTGGGTTCGCCCCAGATCCGCAACGTGGGCACCATCGGCGGCAACACCTGCAACGGCGTCACCTCCGCCGACTCCGCCTCCACGCTCCACGCGTGGGAGGCCATCGTGGAGCTGACGGGCAGGGGCGGCGTGCGCCGCGTGCCGATCAAGGACTTCTACATCAAGGCGGGCACGGTGGACATCAGGCCCGACGAGATCCAGACGGCGATCCTGATCCCCAAGGCGAGCTATGAGAACACCTACGGCCACTACATCAAGTACGGCCTGCGCAACGCGATGGAGATCGCGACGCTGGGATGCAGCGTCAACGTGCGGCTCTCCGCCGACAAGCAGACCATCGAGCGCTGCCGCATCGCCTACGGCGTCGCGGGTCCGGTGCCGATGCGCTGCCCCTCCGCCGAAGCGGTCGCGAACGGGGCAAAGCCCACGAAGGCGCTTGCGCAGGACTTCGCCCGCGCGGTGCTCGACGATATCAACCCCCGCGACTCGTGGCGCGCCAGCAAGGCGTTCCGCCAGCACATCGCGGTGGAGATGGCAAAGCGCGCGCTGGCGGAATCGGTCAGATTGGCGGGAGGTGAGTTGGCATGAGCGCTCAGTACAAGCTGATTCATTGCACCATCAACGGCAAGGAAGTCGAAAAGATGGTGGACGTGCGCGCGTCGCTAACCGACATGCTCCGCAACGAGTACCACCTCACGTCCGTCAAAAAGGGCTGCGAGGTCGGCGAGTGCGGCGCGTGCAACGTGCTCATCGACGGCGAGGCGTTCAACTCCTGCATCTATCTTGCGGTCTGGGCCGAGGGCAAGCACATCGAGACGCTGGAGGGCCTGCTCTCCCCCGAGGGCGAGCTGAGCGACATTCAGCGCTCATTTGTGGAGGAAACCGCCATTCAGTGCGGCTTCTGCATCCCCGGCTTCATCATGACGGCGGTGGAGATTCTCAACACCGGCAAATTCTACACCGACGATCAGCTGCGCCGCCTGCTCTCCGGCCACCTGTGCCGCTGCACGGGCTACGAGAACATCTTCCGCGCGGTGAAAAAGACCATGTACCGTCGTCACGGCAAGCCCATCGACTTCTGAAGCACACCACGAAAAACCTCCGCGGCAACTGCCGCGGAGGTTTTCTCATGTTCGATTCTCTTTTTGATATTCGCTCCGGATCGCGCCGACGAGGTACAGCGAACCGAAGGCCACCACCGCGCCGTCCGCGCCAGCGGCGGCGAACGCCGCGCGCAGTCCCGACGGGATATCCGCGCAGGCCGTCGCCTTTGCGCCCCGCTTCCGCAGGTACGCCGCCAGCTCCTCCGCGCTCAGGGCGCGGTCGCTCAGCGGGGTAAGGCAGATGAACTCCTGCGCGAGCGGCGTCAGCAGCGCCATCATCTGCGGATAGTCCTTGTCCGCGAGAACGCCCAGCAGGAACACCGCTTTCTTCTCCCCCAGCAGCTCCCGCAGACTGGTGGACAGCGCCTCCGCGCACTGGGGGTTGTGCCCGCCGTCGATGAGGAACAGCGGCTCACGCCGCATGACCTCCAGCCGCGCGGGCCACTTGACGTTCTCCATACCCTTGCGCACCGCGTCCTCGGGGATCTTCCAGCCGCCCTCGCGCAGCGCCGCCACGGTTTCCAGCACCGTCGCGGCGTTGTGGAGCTGATGCGCCCCGAGCAGCGCGAGGCGGTACTCCGCGCCGTTCCAGCGGAAGCGCTGGCCGTCGAGGCTCTGCCCCAGCGGCTCCACCTTGCGGTAATCCGCAAAGCGCAGCGGCACGTTTCGCTCCGCGCAGACACCGCGGATCACCGCCGTGACCTCGCTCGCGCCGTCATAGCACACCGCACGGCAGCCGGGCTTGATGATGCCCGCCTTCGTCGCAGCGATCTTCTCCAGCGTGTCTCCGAGGTATTCGGTGTGCTCGAGGCCGATGTTGGTGATGACCGCGACCTCGGGGCAGTCGATGACGTTGGTGGAATCCAGCGCACCGCCCATGCCGACTTCGAGCACCACAATGTCGCAGCGCTGCTCGGCAAAATACAGCATCGCGGCGGCGGTCACCAGCTCAAACTGGCTGGGGTGATCCTCCATGGCCTCGGCCACGGCGCGCACCCGCTCCGTCACGTCCGCGAGGGCTTCGCCGGGGATGTTCTCCCCGTCGATTTGGATGCGCTCGCAGAAATGCTGAATGTACGGCGAGGTATAAAGCCCCGTCCGATAACCCGCGGCGCGCAGGATCGCGTCCAGCATGGCGCAGGTGCTGCCCTTGCCGTTGCTGCCTGCGACGTGAACGAACTTCAGTTTTTTCTGCGGGTCGCCCAGCTTTCGAAGCAGCTCCCGCGTGCGGTCAAGGCCGAGGCGGGTGGTACTCCAGCCATAATGCTCGATGTAGTCGATCGCCTCCTGCGGCGTCATACGATCACCTTCTTGAAAATGCGCTCCGAGAGCTGCGCGAGTGCGCGGATGGTCACGAACTGGACGACGCTCAAAAATGCCGACTGCACCACGCGGGTCGCCAGCAGCGGCACAAAGGGCGAGCTGTAAAGCAGGTGGATCCAGAACGTATTGAGCAGCAGTCCCAGAATGAACTGCACGATCAGCACCGCGCAGGCGGTGCTGCGGACGCTGTTTTCCTTTTTCAGGAAATAGCCGAAGGTCAGCCCCGTCAGCGCGGCGGTCATCGTGAAGCCCGGGAAATACGGCCCCGTGGGAAACAGGATCGCGCCGAGGAAGTCCGCCAGTGCGCCCAGCACCATCGTCGGCACCGTGCCGAAGAGCATGCCCGAGAGCACCACCGGCACAAAGCCGAAGCCGATGCGGATGTTCCACGCGTTGATGGAGAGAAACCGCGTCAGCACGATGTCCATCGCCAGCAGGATGCCCAGCGTCGCCATCATTTTGGTGGAAAACAGTTTTTTGGTTGGTTCCTGACCGTTAATTTTCATAAAAAAACTCCTTTCGCAACAGTTGCCGCGAAAGGAGTTTTCCTCTTGCAGCAGCGGATGCGGGAGCAGCATCGCGGATCTTGTCCTTCGTCCGCCGACAACTTCCCATCCGGCGGCACTTGACGCGCTGTTCCCTACTCTGTTGAAATATCAGTTGTTGATGTACTTTCTCGCCAGCGGCAGCAGCACGCCGCCGACCGAGTTGCCGAGGGTGATGACGAGGATGCGGAGGATCGCCTGACCGC
>CAMJGU010000141.1 GCA_946405325.1 uncultured Clostridia bacterium
AGCGTTACCTGAAACCGTTTCTCTTTTGGTCTTGCCCAAAAGAGAAATGGTTTCAGACTTCCGTAGAGAAAAAACGCTTTTCGGCAGGTTTCCGGAGATTACGATGATACCTGCCAAAGTACGACGCGCTGCTTCCGCATGTCGAATTGACGGTGCAAGTTGCCGCTCCCCGCGGCATGGCCTTTCATCGCAAAGAAGCTGGTGCGTCTACCGCTTGGAACGAACGACGCACACAGCCCTTCCTTGCACACGGCGGGGCGGCGGGGAGCCGCATACGAGGGAAGTCAATTCAGCGACGGAAAACAGCGTATCGTACTACGGAACACGTCATCTCAATCACCCGAAATCCACCCCGACAAGCGCCCTTTTCTCTTTGGAAGTCTGAAACCGTTTCTCTTTTCGGCAAGGCGAAAAGAGAAATGGTGTCAGGCGCACTCCGCCCGCAGGCGGAACTTCCTATAACAACCAACAAGGACACAACCATGATATTTCAAAAATCCACCGGTGCCGTGGACTGGCTGCTTGTCTGCCTCGGCAACTACGGCAAAAAATACGAAAATACCCGCCACAACATCGGCTTTCTCGCCGCGGAGCGGCTCATCGAGAAGCGCGACCTCAAGTGCAACCGGCTTCGCTTCAAGGCGCTCACCGAGGTCATCGACTTTGGCGGCGCGAAGGTGCTGCTGATGATGCCGCAGACCTATATGAACCTCTCCGGCGAGGCGGCGGGCGAAGCCGCGCGCTTCTATAAGATCCCGCCGGAGCACGTGCTCGTCATCTCCGACGACGTGTCCCTGCCGCTGGGCAAGCTGCGCGTGCGCGGCAGCGGCTCCGCCGGCGGGCACAACGGGCTCAAGAACATCATCGCCCACCTCGGCACCGACCAGTTCCCCCGCGTCAAGGTCGGCGTCGGCGCGCCGGAGCACCCGGATTTCGATATGGTCGATTGGGTGATCGGCTCGTTCAGCAAAGACGAACGCAAGGTGGTGGACGCCGCCATCGACCGGGCGCTGGACGCCGCCGAGTGCGTGATCCGGAGCGGCGTCACCGAGGCGCAGAACCGATTCAACGGCTGACGCCGTTTTTCTCGTAAGGAACCATCCATGACGAACATGAACCCCCTATCCCAAGCCGTCGGCGCGCTGCCGGAGCTGCGGGAGCTGCGGGAGGCCATCGAGGCGGGGCGCTGTCCTGCGTCGGTCTCCGGGCTCTCCCCCGTCCACCGCGCCATGGCCGTCGCAGCGCTGCGTCAGTCGATGCAGCGCCCCTTTGTCGTGCTCTGCGCCGACGAGGGCGAGGCGCGGCGCATGGCGGTCGACCTGCAAACGCTCACCGGCGTTGAGCCGGCGCTGCTGTTCGCCCGCGAGTGGCAGCTGCGCGACCGCGTCTACGGCTCGCACAGCTTTGAGCAGCAGCGGCTCGGCACGCTCTGCTCCCTCGCCGCGGGCAAGGTGACGGCGCTGGTCGCCACCATCGACGGCATCCTGCAGCGCACGCTGCCCCCCGACGCGCTGCGTGACGCGGCGCTGACGCTCAAGCCCGGCGCGCGCCACGACTTAAACGACCTCGCGCGGCAGCTGGACGCCTCGGGCTACGCCCGCGCGGAGCAGGTGGAGGGCGTGGGCCAGTTCGCCGTGCGCGGCGGCATCCTCGACGTGTGGTCGCCGCTCGCGGAGCCGGTGCGCGTGGAGTTTTTCGACGACGAGATCGACGCCATGGGCGAGTTCGACGTGACCACCCAGCGCCGCACGAAGAACATCAAGAAGCTGACCGTCCTACCCGCCGCGGAGGTACTGCCCGACGCCGCCGAGGGCGGACGCGAGGGCCTGTACGCCCGCGTGGAGCACGTGATGAAGCAGCTCGCGCGCAAGAAGGGCGCCGATAAGGCGGTGGATACGCTCCGCGCCGACCTCGAGCGCTTCCGGCAACGTCTGCCCGTGGGCGGCATGGACCGCTATCTGCTCGCCTGCTACCCCACGACCATCTCGGCGCTGGACTATCTTCCCGCCGACGCGATGGTGTTTTTGAGCGACGGCGCGCGGCTCGCCGAGCGCGCGCGCGGCTTCCTCTGGGAGCTGGAGCAGGACAGCCTGCCGCTCATTGAGACCGGCGAGCTGGCAGGCGCGTTCGCCGAGGTCGCGCTCTCCACTGACGCGCTCACGGAAAAGCTGGGCGCGTTCCCCACGGTGCAATTGAACGCGCTGCCCACCTCCCGCGACCTGCTGCCGCCGCGCACGCTGCTCTCCATGAACGTCAAGCAGCTCCCCTCCTACGGCGGCAGCCTCGAGACCGCGGCGGCGGACATGCAGCACTACATCTCCACCGGCAGCGGCGTGACGGTGCTGTGCGGCAACGAGACCCGCGCGAAGAACTTCCTGCGGCTGCTCGAAGAGCGAAACATCAAAGCCCGTCCCGACTTCAAAAACGAGACCCTGCCCCGCTTGGGCGAGATCACCGTCGGGCTCGGCACACTCTCCGCGGGCTGCGAGCTGCCGCAGCTGAAGCTCGCGATCCTCACCGAGGGGCAGCTCACCTCGCCGGTGGCGGGCAAAAAGGCCAAGACCCGCCAGAGCAAGGATTCCAGCCGCCAGAAGCTGCAATCCTACACCGACCTCTCCCCCGGCGATCTGGTCGTCCACGTCCACCACGGCATCGGCCGCTTTGTCGGCATCGAGCGCATGCGCGTGGACGGCGTGGACAAGGATTACATCAAGCTCGCCTACGCCGGCAGCGACAGCCTCTACGTCCCCGCGACGCAGCTCGACCTTGTGTCCAAGTACATCGGCGGCGGCGAGGACGAGGAGGGCCGCCCCGCCGCCCGTCTTTCCAAGCTCGGCGGCACGGACTGGACGCGCGCCAAGGCAAAGGCGAAGGCGGCGGCGAAGGATCTCGCCAAGGGTTTGATCGCCCTCTATGCCGAGCGGCAGCGCCGCCCGGGCTTCGCGTTCTCCCCGGATTCGCCATGGCAGCGCGAATTTGAGGATGCGTTCGACTATGTCGAAACCGAAGACCAATTGCGCGCCATCACCGACATCAAGGCGGACATGGAGCGCAAGACGCCCATGGATCGCCTGCTCTGCGGCGACGTGGGCTACGGCAAGACCGAGGTGGCGCTCCGCGCCGCGATGAAGTGCATCCTGGACGGCAAGCAGGTGGCGATTCTGGTGCCCACCACCGTTTTGGCGCAGCAGCACTACGCCACCGCCATGGCGCGCTTCCGCTCCTTCCCCGTGCGCATTGAGGCGCTCTCCCGCTTCAAAACCCCGGCGGAGAAGAAAAAGATTCTGCTGGACGCCGCCGACGGGAAGATCGACCTGCTCATCGGCACCCACGCGCTGCTGCAAAAGAGCATGCGCTTTAAAGATTTGGGCCTTCTCATCATCGACGAGGA
>CAMJGU010000142.1 GCA_946405325.1 uncultured Clostridia bacterium
TCATGAAGCACATGGGCGAGATCGAGAAGCTCGAGAAGTACCTCGGCGGCGTCAAGGAGATGAACCGTCTCCCCGGCGCGCTGTTCATCGTCGACACCCGCAAGGAGCGCAACGCCATTGCGGAAGCGCACAAGCTGGGCATCCCCGTCGTCGCCATCGCGGACACCAACTGCGACCCCGACGAGATTGACTACCCGATCCCGGGCAACGACGACGCCATCCGCGCCATCAAGCTCATCGCCGGCGTCATGGCCAACGCCATGATCGAGGGCAAGCAGGGCGAGGTCATGGAGGACGCCGTGGCGGAGAAGGCCGAGGGCGAAGCCGAGGCGGAGGCCTGATTGCACATTGACGGGGCGGGGCAAAGCCTCGCTCCGTTTTCACGATTCTGATAATAAATTTGGAGGATAAGAAAATGGCATTTACCGCTCAGGATGTCAAGACGCTGCGCGAGATGACCGGCGTCGGCATGATGGACTGCAAGAAGGCGCTCACCGAGTCGAACGGCGACATGGACAAGGCCGTCGAGTGGCTGCGTGAGAAGGGCATGGCGGCTTCCGCCAAGAAGGCCGGCCGCATCGCCGCCGAGGGCATGGCTTACGCCGGCGTCATCGACGGCATCGGCGTCGCGGTCGAGGTCAACGCCGAGACCGACTTCGTCGGCAAGAACGAGAAGTTCCAGGACTTCGTCAAGGGCGTCGCGGCGACCGTCGCCAAGGAGAACCCCGCCGACCTCGACGCGCTGTTCGCCTGCAAGTTCAACGGCGGCGAGCGCACCGTGCTCGAGCAGCAGAACGAGATGGTGCTCGTCATCGGCGAGAACATCAAGGTTCGCCGTTTCCAGCGCTTCGCGGAGAACACCTCCGTGCCCTATATCCATGCCGGCGGCAAGATCGGCGTCATCGTCAACCTCAAGGTCGAGGGCATCGACGCCACCGAGATCGGCAAGGACGTTGCCATGCAGATCGCGGCGCTCAACCCCCGCTTCTGGGACAAGAGCCAGGTCACGGACGCCGTCATCGAGGAAGAGAAGAAGATCATGCTCGCCCAAATGGACAACGACCCGAAGATGGCCGCCAAGCCCCAGCAGGTCAAGGAGAACATCGTCAAGGGCAAGCTGAACAAGTTCTACTCCGAGAACTGCCTGCTCCAGCAGGCGTTCGTCAAGGACGGCGACGTCAGCGTCGAGCAGTATATGGAAAAGGCCGCCAAGGCGCTCGGCGGCAAGGTCACCTTTGTCGACGCCGTTCGCTTTGAGAAGGGCGAGGGCATCGAGAAGAAGCAGGAGAACGTTGCGGACGAGATCGCGACGCTCGCCGGCCTCAAGAAGTGATCCGATCCCCAAAACAGCAAAAGACCGCGGCAGCCGCCGCGGTCTTTTTTTGCAAGTCCCATGCAGGAAAAATTGCAAAATTGACTTGTAAAAGAATCCCGGGAATGATATACTACCCTAGTTGAAGTATGCTGCGCGGCAGATCGCGCGGCGGTACGGGAGAAACTGCGTTGGACGCTTTTGTGAATTTCTGGAACGCGCTGGACACCACGGCGATGCTCCGCGCGGCGCTGCGGCTCGCGGCGGTGCTGCTGTGCCTGACGGTGCATGAGACCTGTCACGGCCTGACGGCGTACGCCCTCGGCGACCCCACGGCGAAGTCGCAGCACCGGCTGAGTCTCAACCCGCTGCACCACATCGACTGGCTGGGGCTCGCGGCGATGCTGACGCTGGGCTTCGGCTGGGCGAAGCCCGTGCCGGTGGATATGCGCTATTTCAAGCACCCCAAGCAGGGCATGGCGCTCACCGCGCTGGCGGGGCCGGTATCGAACCTGCTGTTCGCGTTTCTGGCACTGCTGGGTGCGCGGGCGGTGCTCTCCGGCCCGGCGGATACGGCGGCGTGGGGCTGGCTCTATTGGTTTCTTCTGCTGCTGGCGCAGATGAACGTGGGTCTCGGCGTGTTTAACCTCATTCCCATCTCGCCGTTGGACGGCTCGAAGGTGCTCTTTGCCGTGCTGCCGGACGCGGCGTATGAAAAGCTGATGTACTACGAGCGCTACGGCGTGCTCGTGCTCTACGCGCTGATCTTCTTCGGCGCGTTGGACGGCTTTCTGAGCCGCGCGGTCAGCGGCGTTTACAACGTGCTGGTCAATCTGATCTTTATCTGAGGACAATTCATGGACAATCCCATTTTCAAGCTGGAGAGCGTGGTGCAGGAGCGCAACGAGGAACAGCTGCAGGACTTTGAAGGCCCGCTCGACCTCATTTTGTTCCTGCTCTCCAAGAACAAAATCGAAATTCAGAACATCTCCGTCTCCCTGATCCTCGACCAGTACCTTGCCTACATCGAGCAGCGCAAGAAGCTGGATCTGGACGTGGCGAGCGAGTTCATCATCATGGCGTCGCACCTCATGTTCATCAAGTCGCGCATGCTGGTGTCCGTGGAGGACGAGGAAGCGAAAAGCGAGATGGACGAGCTCATCAGCGCCCTGCAGGAGCGCCAGCAGAAGGACACCTACCTGCGCGTCAAGCTGCTGACGGAGACCATGGCGGCGCTGAGCGAGTTCGGGCGCAACACCATGACCCGCCCGCCGGAGACGACGGCGGAGCCGGGAGCGGTGTACGAATACGACCACGCGCCGGAGGACCTGCTCGGCGCGATGAACGGCGTGATCGACCGCTCCGAGCGCATGGCACCGCCGGACCGCGGCGCGTTCAGCGAGATCGTCAAGCGCGAGCCGTACTCCGTGGCGGACAAGGCGCACGAGATCATCGACCGGCTCAAGGGCTTCGGTATCACGCGGTTTTTGCTGCTGTTTCGCGGCAGCCGCAGTCGCAGCGAGGTGGTGGCGACGTTTATCGCCGTGCTGGAGCTGTGCAAGGCGAAGGTGATCCGGCTCGCGGGTTCGGACACGGATTGCACGGTGGACTATGATAAGGACGCGCCGGAGACGCTGGCGCTGTAAGGAGAAAACGATTTGGCTTCTATGGATTTACGAGAGCTCGAGGCGGCGATGGAGGCGATCCTCTTCGCCTCCGGCGAGCCGGTGCACATCGACCGCATCTGCCTCGCGCTGGATCTGGATAAAGAGACGGCGGAGACGCTGCTGCAAAAGCTGGGCGACCACTACGCCTACAACCGCCGCGGCGTGCGCCTGACGCGCATGGACGAGAGCTGGCAGCTCTGCTCCGCGCCGGACTACGCGGACGTGATCCGCAAGGCGTTTGAGATCCGCAAGAGCGCGAAATTGAGCCAGCCCGCACTGGAGGTGCTGACCATCATCGCCTACTATCAGCCCACCACCCGCGCCTACGTCGATCAGGTGCGCGGCGTGGACAGCTCCTACACCATGAGCCTGCTGCTCGAGCGCAAGCTCATCGAGGAGTGCGGGCGC
>CAMJGU010000143.1 GCA_946405325.1 uncultured Clostridia bacterium
GCAGCCTCCGCCGCCGCGGCCTCTTCCGCCGCGCGCTGCTCCTGCGCCAGCAGGATCGCGATGCGTTTCTTCTTCTTGCTGCGCAGCAGCAGGATGATGAGCATCAGCGCCAGGAAGAGCGCAACGCCCGCGATCGCCGCGTAAACCGCCCATGCCGGCAGGCCGAAGATCATGGTCGGCTCGCCGATGACCGTCGTCATGCCGCCGCTCTGATAGAACGGGATGGAGACGATGGCGATCTTTTCGCCCTCCTGCTCCGCCGTGATGCCCGCCGCGGTCGCGGCAAGGTGGACGAAGCTCGCGGGGTTTTGCAGGTTGTACTTCGCGCTGTTGATGGCGATGGCCACCGTCAGGTCGGTGATGGTTCCGGGCGGCTGCTCCCGCTGGATGTTGTCCTGCGAAACGTTGTAGTCGATCTCACCGGATCGGTACCATTCCCGCTCGTTTCCGTTCAGCTCGTCCGGGTTGGTGACGTACTCGTTGATCTCGGTGTTGGTGGTGGTTCCCACCGCGCCGCCCACTGTGGCGTCCTCGCTGAACACGGAGCTGTTGTCCCAAATCTGGCGGCCGATGATGCCCTTGCCTTCGCTGGAACCGTCCGCCGCCCAGCTCGGCTCGTGGTAGACGGTGGATTCGCTGTAGGTGCGGCTCACGTCCACGGTGCTGTGTACGCTGACCTCGACGTTCTCGGCGCCGAGCACCGTGGCGAACACGTTCATGATGCTGTTGCGCACCTGCTCGTTCACCTGATTCTCCAGCGCCAGCTTGTACTTCATCGTGTCGTCCAGCACGTCCGAGATGCCGCCGGTGCCGCTGGTATAGCGGTTGCCCGCGCCGTCCTCGACGGTGACGTTGTTGACGGTGAGGCCCTTTTCCGCGCTGGCGACCCAGCGCTGGATCGCGGCGACCTGATCCTTAGTCAGCGACTTGCCCTGCTTCATCTGGACAAATACGCCAGCCGTCGCCTCCGTCACGTTCTCGTCGAGGATATAGCGGTGATCCTCGCCCGGGGTGATGGTAACCTTGGCGTCCTCTACGCCGTCAAAGCAGCGGATCGTGGAGGCGAGAAAATCCTGAAGGTCGTAAAGCGCCAACTGCTCGCGGTCTGCCGACGAGGACAGGGCGCTGACGTTGTTGAGATATGTATCGTGGCTGTAGCCCGTGGTCGGGTAGCCCTGCTGGATCACCACCGCGCGCAGGCGGTCCGCCTGCGATTCGCGCACCAGCACGGTGTCGTTGTTCTGGATCTTGAGATCCGTCACGCCCGCCGTGTTGAGGTAACTCACCACCGCCGTCAGGTCCTCGGAACTCAGCCCGCCGAAGAGCACGACATAGGGACGCCTTGCCTGAACGACCGCCAGCACGACGGCGAGCACGATGATGGCCGCAACGCCCGAGATCAAGCCGATCTTGAGGCCCTTTTTCATGTTTTTGAAAAAATCGCGGACCCGTCCCCAGATCTGCTTCACGCGCTCAGGCAATTGCGGTCACCCCCTCTCGTTAAAATTCAGCGCCTTGTTACAGGCTGATTCGCATCAGTTCGTTATACGCGTCCATCGACTTGTTGCGCAGCTGCACCAGCAGGTCGACGGAGAGCTCCGCCTTGGTGGAGGCGATGGTCAGCAGCGCCGGGTTGTCCAGCTGGCCGGTCGCCATCAGGTACTCCATCTGGGTCTTTTCTGCATCCGTCTCTTTGACCGCGTCGATGGCGGACTGGAAAATGTCCGTAAACGCGCCGCCGGACTTGCCGGAAGTCTCTGTGGTCTGTTCGGGTCGGATCCCCTGCAGGGGCATCTGTTCCCATAACGGTTGGATCGTGTTCATGCAGAACCTCCCTTACTCTCACCGGCGGCTTACACGCCGATGTCCAAGCCTCTTTGTACGACCTGCTTGAGCGCGTTGAACGCTGTCACGTTGGCGTTGAACGCCTGACTCGCCGCCATTGCGTCGGTCACTTCCTTCACCAGCGTGACGTTCGGCAGTTCAACGTAGCCCTCTTCATTGGCGTCAGGGTGGGTCGGATCGTAGACAAACGGCATCTCGGTCTGATCCTCGGCGATCTCGACGATCTTGACGCCGCCCGCCTGCTCAAAGCCGCGGTTGGAAATGGCGTGTCCCTTGCGCGCAGCGCGGCTCATCGCCTCGCGGAAGCCGTTCTTGCCGCTCTCGGACTGCATGATCGTGATCTTGCGCCGATAGGCGCCGCCGCTTTCGGTGCGGGTCGTGTTCATGTTGGTGATGTTCTCCGAAATGACGTCCAAACGTGCCTGCTGCGCCGTCATGCCGGAGCCGACGATGTTCATGCTGCTGAAAAAAGCCATGTCCGTCTCTCCTTATCTGCTGCCCGTCAGCCGTTGATCGCGCGGCCGAGGGTCGTAAAGTCGTTGTTGATCGCCTGCAGCGTGTACTGCATCTGGTAGGCGGTGCGCACCGCTTCGAGGCTCTGCTCGAGGACGTTGACACCATTGTCGTCCATGCGGGTGGTCTCGCTGTCCTCGTCCACCTCCCAGTCGGCGCTCTCAATGGCGCGGCGCATCTTGGCGCGGGAGTGGCCGTTTTTCTCCGCGGCGCGGAGCTTATCCTCGAATTTCTTCTCGAAGAACACGGTCTTGACCTTGTAGCCCGGGGTCTCCGCGTTGGCGATATTGTCCAAGTGCGCGGCCTGTTTCGCCCACAGATAGTCCACCGACTTTTCCAGCATTCTCATGCTGTTGCTGGTGATGCCGCCCATGGTCGTGGTGCCGATTCCGGTCAATTTATCCATGCTCACACCCCTTTATCAGAGGGCATTTTGCCCTTTTACCCCTATTACCCGACTATTCTTAATATTTATAACACAACTCAGGCGAATAATCAATGAAAATTTCGACAGAAAACCGTTATTTTTCTCCATTTCCAGAAATTACTGAACCATTTTTGGAATTTTTTTACAGCAAATCATGCTTTTCGGCGCAATCCGACACTTTTTGCCGCCGTTTTGGAGCGAAAAAAATTTGGGACGCGGCACATATAGTGCCTCGTCCCAATTCGGTCCGGCTTATATTGCGGTTTGAGGTGTTCTTTTCACTCTCCGATGCCGATCACGGACGGGGAAAGCTCCTCCACGCCGTCCGCCCCGTTGTCCCGAAAGAGCTTCTCGGTATCCATGCTCAGGAAATAGCGCCCTTCCATATCGTTGGTTCCGGCACTCTCGCTGA
Organism: uncultured Clostridia bacterium; assembly: GCA_946405325.1. The sequence goes on from CAMJGU010000143.1 coordinate 3,198, forward strand.
CGCTGTAGACCATGATCTCCCTGCACCGGATGCCGTCCACCGTGATGGTTTTGCCCGTGGCGTAATAGCGGTACTCCGCCATGCTTTCGCCCTCGAGTCCCAAACTGCCCGGATTCAGCGCCGCAAAGTGGTCCATGGCGCCGGCGG
>CAMJGU010000144.1 GCA_946405325.1 uncultured Clostridia bacterium
ACGTGCATATCCGCAAGCTCCGGGAAAAGCTGGAAAAGAACCCCGCCGAGCCGGAGTATATTCTGACCAAGTGGGGCGTGGGCTATTATTTCAAGGGCTGATCGGCTGTCCGATCTGACCGAAGGGGGGAGCGTCATCAGACATGTGAGTTTGCAGGTCAAGTTCGGCCTGAGCTATGTCGCGATCATCATTGCAGTGCTGGTGCTGATGAACACCTACCCTTTGACGGCGTCGGAGGATCTTGTGTTCCGCTCCAAAGAATCGACGCTCAAAAACAGCGTATCCGTCATGACGACGGCGCTGATGGGTAAGGAGACCCTGACCGAAGAAAACGTCGCGGCAGCGCTGACGGTGACGGAGGAGACGGGGATCTCCCGCGTCCTCGTCACGGACGAATCGGGGCGTATCCTCTACGATAGCCGCGAGACGGACAGCGCGTTGGGACGCTATGCCTTTTACACGGAGATCGTGCAGGCGCTGCACGGCAATGACGTTTTTTACGCCGCCTATGAGGACGGCGCGTTCCACAGCCGCTGCGCCTCGCCGGTGATTTACCGCAGCCAGACCATCGGCGCGGTCTATGCCTATGAATATGACACCGAACAGGCGACGCTGCTGCACAACCTGCAAAGCACGCTGCTGCACTTTTCCGAGGCGATCCTCACCTTTGTCATTGCGCTGAGTTTCATCCTCTCGCGTATCCTGACCCGGCGCTTCGGCGTGCTGGCGGAGGCGATCCGGCAGATGCGCGAGGGCGATTATGACCGCCGCGCGTCCGTGGGCGGACACGACGAGATCGCGGAGATTGCGGGCGAGTTCAACAGCCTTGCCGATCGTCTGCAAACCACGGAGGAGGTGCGCCGCCGTTTTGTCGCGGACGCCTCCCATGAGCTCAAGACGCCGCTCGCGGGCATTCGCCTGCTGTCCGACTCGATTTTGCAGACCGAGGACATGGATCAGGCTACGGTGCGCGAGTTTGTTGGAGATATCGAGCAGGAGTCGGAACGGCTGACGCGCATTACGGAAGATCTGCTGCGCCTGACGCGGCTGGACAGCGGGACGAGCGAGGCGGCGGAGCCGGTGGCGGTGACGCCGGTCATCGAGCGCGTCGTGCACACGCTGCGCCTTGTGGCGGAGGAACGCTCCGTCGATCTCTCCTATGAGATCGAGCGGGAGGCGACGGTGCGCGCGGCGGAGGACGATCTGCACCACGTCATCTACAACCTGACCGAAAACGGCATTAAGTACAACTATTCCGGCGGCTTTGTACGCGTTCGACTCGCGGGCGATGACGATACGGTGATCCTCACGGTGGAGGACAACGGCATCGGCATTCCGGAGGCGGATCTGCCCCGAATCTTCGACCGCTTTTACCGCGTGGACAAGATGCGCTCCCGCGCCTACGGCGGCACGGGCTTGGGACTGTCCATCGTCTCGGACACCGTCCGCCGCCGCGGCGGCACGGTGGAGGCGGCGGCGCGGCAGGGCGGCGGCAGCGTCTTTACGGTGCGCTTGCCCCGAGCGGAAGGGGGCGGCGCGTCATGAAACGGTTTGCGATTCTGACACTGGCACTCTTGCTGCTCGCGGCCTGCGCCCCGTCGCAGGAGGAGCGGTCCGCCGACGACTACACGCTCTACCTTGCTGCGCAGCTGGAGGACAGCGATGGCGGCGACGCGATTCGGGAGCGCGGCGTCCGCGTGGCGGACAGCGGCGCAATGCCGACGGCGGAGCTGGCGGAGACGCTGATTTCCGAGCTGCTGGAAACCGGTGACGATCTGGAGCTGCGTTCCCCATTTCCGAGCGGAACCAGCCTGCAAAAGCTGACGGTGGCGGGCGGTCGCGCGAACGTCGACCTTTCAGAGCCGTATGCGCGGCTGTCGGGCATCGACCTGTCCATTGCGGACGCCTGCCTGACGCTGACGCTGACGCAGCTCGACGGCATCTATGCCGTGCATATCACGGCCAATGGCCGCGAGCTGCCCTACCGCAGAACGCAGCTGCTCACCGCGGCGGACGCGCTGCTCTCGAGCGGAGAAGACGTGATCCGCCCGATCGACGTGTCGCTGTGGTTTTGGGATGCCTCTGCGGATGCGCTGCGCGCGCAGCAGCAGACGATCGCGCTCTACGAGGGCCAGTCCCGCGTCAGCGCCGTGGTGGACGCGCTCAAGCGCGGCCCGGCGGGGGATGATACCCTGCAAACGCTGCTGCCGGCGAGCTTTGCGATCCTCTCCGCGCGCACCGAGGATGGTATTTGTTATGTCAACTTAAGCGGCTACGTCATGCAGTCCATCGATGACTCGCAGCGCGCGCCGATCCTGGAGTCGCTGTCTCGCTCGATCCTCTCGCTCTCCGGCGTGGAGGAAGTGCAGTACATGGTGGACGGCGAGAGCGCACCGCAATGGACGATGTCGCTGACGGCGCCGGAGAGCGCCGCAGGCTGAAGTAAGGAGAAAACGTATGAAACTGATGGTGATCGACGGCAACTCGATCCTCAACCGGGCATTTTACGGCATCCGCCCGCTGACCACGCGGGAGGGTTTCTACACCCATGCCATCTATGGTTTTTTGTCCACGATGAAGCGCCTGACGGACGAGGAGCAGCCCGACGCGCTGTGCGTCACCTTTGATCGCCGCGAGCCGACCTTCCGCCATCTGGAGTTCCCGGACTACAAGGGGCAGCGCAAGGGAATGCCGGAGGAGCTGGCGATGCAGCTTCCGGTGATGAAGGACGTGCTGGACGCCATGAACATCCCCCGCTACGAGCTGGCGGGCTACGAGGCGGACGACCTCATCGGCACGATCTCCCGCAAATGCGAGGCGGCGGATTGGGACTGCGTCATCGTCACGGGCGATAAGGACAGCCTGCAGCTGGTCACCGATCACACGACGGTGAAGCTGGTCTCCACCCGCATGGGACAGACGACCACCAAGGACATGACGCCGGAGGCGTTCCGCGCGGAGTACGGCTTCGATCCGATCCATATCATCGACCTCAAGGCGCTGATGGGCGACAGCAGCGATAATTATCCCGGCGTGCCGGGCGTGGGCGAAAAGACCGCGATGGAGCTGATCCAAAAGTACGCGAGCATCGACGCGATCTACGAGAAGCTGCCCGACATCGAGGCGAAGCCTGCCGCGATCAAAAAGCTCGCCGAGGGCGAGGAGAGCGCGAGAAAATCCTATCATCTGGCGACGATCCTCACCGACGTGCCGATGGACTTCGCGCCGCAGGAGAATCTGCGCAAAGCGCCGTCGGACGCGCTGTACCCGCTG
>CAMJGU010000145.1 GCA_946405325.1 uncultured Clostridia bacterium
ATGGCGCGGCGGAACAGTCCCCTAGACAGCGGCGAGACGCACAGCGCGTTCACGCTGCTCGCGCCCGCGGACTCGCCGCAGATGGTCACCTGCTCCGGATCGCCGCCGAACGCCGCGATGTTGTCATGTACCCACCGAAGCGCCGCGATCTGGTCGAGCAGGCCGTAATTGCCGGTGGTGCCGTTTGGCGACTCCGCCGCCAGCTGCTCCGTCGCGAGGTAGCCGAACACGTTCAGCCGATAGCCGAAGTTGACCACGACGATGCCCTTGCGGGCAAGGCTCTCGCCGTTGTACTCCACCCACGAGGGCTGTCCCGTGGTCAGCGAGCCGCCGTGGATATACACCATGACGGGCAGCTTTTCCTGCTCCCCCGCGGGCTTCCAGACGTTGAGGTAGAGCGAATCCTCACTCATCGGCTCCAGCGTATTGCCGACGAGCTTCGCTCGGAAGGTGTGATAGATGCCCCACTCGGTCAGGGAATTGAACCACGTCGCGCCGCGCACCTGCATGGACATCGGCGCAAAGTGATCGCAGACGCGCACGCCCTCCCACGGCTCCGCGCTCTGCGGCTCCCGCCAGCGCAGCGCGCCCACCGGCGGCGCGGCGTATGGGATGCCGGTGTAGACCTCCACACCGCCGTCGGCGGTATAGACGCCGGTCAAATCGCCCTGCGCGACGGTGACGACGCCCGTCGGCGCCGGGTTGTTGCCCTCCACAGCGGGGATCGGTCGGATCGGCGGGCCAAAGAGCTTGAACGTCAGCGCCAATGCCGCAATCAGCACCACCCATCCGGCAAGGCGCGGCAGAAAGCCGCCGCCCAGCACGCGCAGGCGGGCAAAGACGAAGCCGCCGAACAGCGCTGCCGCCAGCAGCCAGCCGGGAAGATTGATCCGCCCCAGCAGGAACAGCAGCACGCACAGCGCCGCGGTCAGCGCGAGCAGGATCACGAATCCCACATTCCCTTTCATGCCTTTCCTCCCTGCCGCACCGGCCCCGCGCAGCGCGCGAGCCAGTTGCTTTTATAGTAGTAGATCACAAAAGTCAGCGCCGTGATGAACCACGTCACCGGATAGGACACGCTGATGCCCATGACCGTGTGCCAGCGCGGCACGACGAACGCGATCCAGAGAATGCGCAGAAGGCACACGCCGATGAGGCTGATGACCGTCGGGGCGATGGCGTCGCCCGCGCCGCGCAGCGTGTTGGAGATGATCTCGATAAACGACCAGATGGCGTAGTACGGAATGAAGTACCACATCAGCCGCGTCGCCTCCTCGATCACCGCCGCGTCCGTGGTGAACAGGCGCAGTCCCCAGCGGCTCAGGCCGATGAGCAGCGCCGACAGGACGATTGCCGTGCCGAGCGTGGTCAGCAGCCACTTGCGCACGCCCTCGCGCATGCGGTCGTACTTGCCCGCGCCGAAGTTCTGCCCCACGAAGGTGCAGATCGCCGCGCCGAAGGAGTTGCTGGTGACCCAGAACACACCGTCGAACTTGCTGATCGCCGTCCACGCCGCGACGACCACGGTGCCGAAGTCGTTGATCGCCGCCTGAATGAGGATATTGGAGATCGAGTACATCGCGCCCTGGATCGCGGCGGGGATGCCGATGTAGAGGATGCGCTTCAGGGACGGCGCGTCGATGCGGAGCCTGCGCAGCTCCATGCGCTCCGGCCCCTCGCTGCGTGCGAGGCGGACAAGGATCAGCACTGCGCCCGTGAGCTGGGAGATCACCGTCGCCCACGCGACGCCGTTGACGCCCCAGCGCAGCGCCGCGACGAACAGCAGGTCGAGCGCGATGTTCATGCCGCAGCACACGCCCAAGTAATAGAGCGGGCGGCGGGAATCCCCCACCGCGCGCAGGATGCCCGACGCCACGTTAAAGAGCAGCAGCGGCACCGCGCCGAGGTAGTAGATGCGCAAATAGTCGCACGAAAGCCCCAAAATGTCCTCCGGCGTCTTGACCGCGCGCAGCGACCACAGGGCGGAAAGCCGTCCGAGCAGCGTCAGCGCCACGCCCGCGATCAGGCAGAACGCGAGGATCGTGTGCACCGCGCGGCCGAGGCGCTCATCGTCCCGCGCGCCGTAATACTGCGAGATGATGACCGTCGCGCCCGATGCCATGCCGGTGAAGATGCCGATGACCAGATTGATGATGACCGCTGGGCTGCCGCCCACTGCCGCGAGCGCCTCCGCCCCCACCACGCGGCCCACCACCACGGCGTCCACCGTGTTGTAGAGCTGCTGGAAGAGCATGCCGAAGAGGATCGGAAAGAAAAAGCGCAGAAGGGATTTGAGGATGCTCCCCTGCGTCAAATCGTTTGTTTTCATACTTGATTGGAGCGACCGCGGCAGTCTGCCGCGGTCGCGTGTCTCCTGATTATTCAAATTCCGGGGACACGGTCTTGAGCGTTCCTGCTCCCTCGGCGTCCGGTCCGGCGATGGCGCGGTACAGCTCCGCGTTCGCCGCCGCCTTGTAGGGGCGCACCCAGAAAATGTCCAGAATGCCCGCCGTCATGGCGCCGAGGATCTCCCAGCCGAGGAAGGACAGGTCGAACACGAACGCGCGCCACTTGTTGCCCTTCATCATTTTGCGGGAGAGGGTGATCGCCTCCGTGCCGGTCATCTCGGGATGCTCCGCCATGATGTAGGGCACCATGCGGTAGGAGTAGCCCTTGACGATGCCGGGGATGAGGAACAGAAGGCTCCAGAGCAGAATGAACAGATCACTCAGGAACATCGTCCAGACGTTGTGCGACCAGTGGGGCGCAAAGCCGCGCTCCACGGCGTCCAGCTTTGTCTCCTCCTGAGAGTTGCGGGTGAAGAAGTGTGCGGCGCCCACCTCCAGTGGATTGTAGAGCAGAATGGATACCACAGACGAACCCGCGATCACCACCGCCAGCACGCCGCCGAGGATCGCCAGCACCGGCAGCGCCTCCGCCGCGCTCAGCGGCGGCTCGTGCGAGTCGTTCACCGCGTCGATGAGTCCCTGCACCTGCGCGGGCGTAAGGTCTTCCATGCCGCCCAGCTCGTCGAGGTCGAGACCGACGATACTGTCCGGATCCTCCGGATCGATGGTGATGCTGCCGCCCTGCGCCTGCTGCGGGGGATAATTGATGTTGATATTCTCGTGTACCTTGCTGCCGCCGGAGGCAAGCCCGCCGCTGACGATGGCGAACATCACAAACGCCACCAGCACGCAGCGCCAATAATTGAGCTTCAAGGCGTTTTTCGCCCTGCCCTTCAATTCTTTTCTATCCCACATAAT
>CAMJGU010000146.1 GCA_946405325.1 uncultured Clostridia bacterium
ATAGCCCACGATGCGGTCGAGGATGCGGCGCGCCTGCTGGGCGTCCACCAGATCCTGGTCGATGGCGCGGGGCTTCTTGATGCTCTCGCTGACGACCTTTTTTGTGATCTCGTTGAAGGTCACGCGCTTGGCCTTGCTGTCGTCCAGATCCAGCAGCGCCTTTAAGTGCCACGAGATCGCCTCGCCCTCGCGGTCCGGGTCGGTCGCGAGATAGACGGTGTCGCTCGCCTTGGCGGAGGCCTTGAGCTCCTTGATGAGCGCTTCCTTACCCTTGATGGGCTTGTAGTCCGGTTCAAAATCGTTTTCAATATCGACGCCGAGCTTGCTCTTGGGCAGATCCCGCAGGTGGCCCATGCTCGCCGTCACGGTGTAGTCCTTGCCCAGATATTTTCCGATGGTCTTGGCCTTGGCCGGCGACTCGACGATCACCAGATGTTTCTTTGCCATGATCGTTACTCCTCTATCAATTCAACATTCAGCGAAAAGCGCTTGCCGCTGCTCTGGGTGACGTGCTCCTCGATCTCCAGCACCGTCAGCGCAGAGAGCACCCGACGCGTCGGCAGATCCACCGCCTCGATCAGGTCGTCCACCTGCATTTCGCCGTCCTTGAGTTTTTTCAAAATAAGCACCTGATCGTCCGTCAGGGTGGTCTCTCCCTTTCGAACGTCCAGCGTCGCACGCTTTTCAGGCGCTTGCTCCGCCGCCTTTGCCGCGGCGGCCTCCTGCCGCGCCTGATAGCCCATGGTCTGCGGCATCTCTACGCGCCCGCAGTGCAGTTTATGCGGAAACCGCGCTTCGTACTCCCACAGCACGTCGGAGGTATCCGCCAGCAGATGGGCCTCGCCGTCGGCGATCATCCGGTTGCAGCCGCGGCTCATGGGTGCCTTGATGGGGCCGGGCACCGCGAACACGTCGCGTCCCTGCTCCAACGCCGTATGCGCGGTGATGAGCGCGCCGCTGCGCTCCGGCGCCTCCACGACGACGGTCGCGAGGCACATGCCGCTGATGATGCGGTTGCGGATTGGAAAATGCTGGCCGAGCGGCGGCGTGCCCGGAGCATACTCGCTCACCAGTGCGCCCGCTGCCGCCACGTCCCGGTACAGCCACTCGTTGCCCGCGGGATAGATCACGTCGATGCCGCAGCCGAGCAGCGCCACCGTCTTGACGCCCGCGCGGAGCGCGCCGCGATGCGCCGCCGTATCAATGCCGTAAGCGCCGCCGGACACGATCAGTGCGCCCTGCTTCGCCATGGCGTAGGCAAGCTCCTGCGCGGTCTCAACGCCGTAGGGCGTCGCCTTGCGCGTGCCCACCATGGCGATGGCGACCTCCTCGTCGATCAGCGGCAGCTGGCCCTTGACGTACAGCAGGCAGGGCGGCTCGTAGATGTTGCGCAGGCGCACGGGATAGTCCGCGTCCTGCATCGTGAGGATCCGCAGCTCCAGCCGCTCACAGTCGCCAAGGATGCGATCCGCCGCCGCGGTGCTCTTGTCGGAGAGCTGCGCGGCAAGGCGCTGGTTCATGCCCTCGACCTGCAAATAGTCCTCGGTGTCGGCATAGTAGATGTTCTCCGGCGTTCCGAAATGCTCCAGCAGCTGAAGCCGCATCCGCGTGGACAAGCCCTTGTGTTCGCTCAACCAGACCCAGTATTTGGTTCCCGCCATACCATTCCCCTCACTGTTCGTTTATCGGTACATTTCCCAGAGCAAAACCGACGCGGCGATCGCGGCGTTGAGCGATTCGCAGCGCTCGCTCATGGGGATCTTCACCGTCCGGTCGCACAGGTTGAGCAGTTCTTCGCTGAGTCCCCGTCCCTCACTGCCGATCGCCGCCGCCGCGCGGCTCAGATCCGCGTCGCGAAGCGATACCGTATCGCCGCGAAGCGCCGCGCCGTAGAGCGGCAAGTTGCTTCGTTGCAGCAACGCCGCCAGCTCTGCCGCCGCGCACGTCCAGACCCGGCAGCGGAAGATCGCGCCCATGGTGGCGCGGACGGTCTTGGGGTTGTACAGGTCGGCGCAGGCGTTCACCAGAAACACGCCGTCGCACGCGAACGCGTCCGCCGTGCGCAGGATCGTACCCACGTTGCCGGGGTCCTGCACGCCGTCGAGCACAAGGTAGTGCGCGCCGGTAAGCAACTCCGGCAGCGGCGGACGCTCCAGCCGCGCCGTGAACAGTGCGCCCTGCGGCGTCTCCGCCGGGCTGACGGATCGCATCAGCTCTGAGCTGACGCGCACGACGCGCACGCCGTCCGGCAGCTCCGGGATTTCCACGTCCTCGGAAAACACCGCCGTTTGCAGCGGCGCGCCCCACTGCGCCGCCTCGCGCAGCAGCTTGACCCCGTCGCCGAGGTATTCGCCGCACTCGTCGCGGTACGCGCGGGAGGACGCAAGCTTGCGCAGATGGGTCAGCAGCGCGTTATGGCGGCTCGTGATGGTCTCGATCTGCATGGCGTCCTCCCCTCTATACATTAAAACAAAGAAACAATAGCACAACCTTTTTTCAAATGCAAGGGCAAAAAAAGAAGCGGGTCGTTTCGACCCGCTTCCGCTTCAGGGCAAATTACAGCATGTTCAGCGCCAGCGTCAGCACGATGAAGACCGCACCGACCCACTTGGTCGCGCGCGCGAGCTTCGCATCGAGGGACTTGGCCTTGTTCTTGGACATGAAGCTGTCCGCCATGCCGCCGATGGCGCCGGACAGGCCGGCGGACTTACCGGACTGGATCAGGACGACGGCGATCAGGAACAGGCCGCACAGAACCTGCAGGATCATCACAAACGTAAACATGGGACTTTTTACCTCCGTTATCAAGTCATGCAGGGTATTCCCCCGCAATTTTCAATCGCAGGGGTTATCCTAACATATCTTTTTGCGAATTGCAAGAGGGAATTTTTCAGCGTCCCATCTCGTCCTGTGCTTCGCAGAATTCGACGATCTCATCGAATTCCGCCCCCAGCGTCTTGCGCAGCAGCGAAATGAGCGCCACGGTGCCGTCACGTGTCATCAGCACGCTGGTCAGCTGCTCGCTTTTGCGCACGGACGCGGAGACCGGGCCGTTTTTCGTCATCTGGGATTCGGCGTCCATGTATTGCAGCATGAAGTCCAGCTGCAGCTCCACGGTGCGTCCCTGCCCATTGGCGTTGCGGGCAATGCCGAACGCGTTGGTAAAGTACGGTTTCATCGGTTCACTCCTCCTCGGTCGGTTCCGCGTCCTCCGCGCCGCTTGCACGCAGCGCCGCGATCTTCTCCTGCGACGCGCGGATCGCC
>CAMJGU010000147.1 GCA_946405325.1 uncultured Clostridia bacterium
TACCAGTCGCCGCTCTTGTCGAGGATCGCGACGCGCTTGCCCGTGCCGAGCAGAGCGATGCGGGCATAGCCCGTACCGGCGCCGGAGCGGACATTGATGGTGCTGCCGCCGGTGACGGTGGCGTTTGCTGCCGCGGAAGAGGCCGGAACGGACGCGGAAGCGTTGCTGAGCGCCACATAGTCCTTGACCACATAGCCCGTGGAGTTGTTCCACTTGATCTTGTACCAGCCGTTTTCCTCACCGAGGACGGAGACCGCCTTGCCTTTGGCAAGCTGCTCCACACGGTCGTAGCCCGTGCCGGGGCCCTTGCGGGCGTTGACCACGTCGGCTGAGATCACGCCGCTTTCAGCGGCGTATGCGCTGACGGCCATGGCGCAGGCGAGAGCTGCGCTGACAAGCGCGGAGCGCAGTATCTTATGTTGAACTTTCATATCTCTTTTTGCTTTCTCGTCGGTGTGTCTGCTTACATTTTGCCGCTGAGCGCGCGGTCAAGCCAGATGGAGGCGAACTCCATCGCCTCGGCGAGGCTGTTCTTCTCCGTGCTGCGCACCACGCGGTCGCGGGACTTGAGGTTGGGGCTTGTGAGCTGGAGCTGGATGGAAACGCGCTTGGCAAGCGAAATGTCGTTCAGCGGCTCGCTGTCGAGCACCTGCATCATCACAATGTACTTATCCGCCATCGAACCGTAGTAGATCAAATTCTCCGCGCGGCGCAGCGGGTGTCCGTTATACGTCAGGCCGGCTTTTGCCTCTGCCATAAAAATCACTCCTTATCCAATCTGTTACAAATTGTAACTATTTTAGCATCGATATGCGATGCTGTCAACCGCAGGGTATAGGGAAAAGCGACGAGAAAACAGACTATATCTTGTTGAAAATAACAAGGGCCTTCTGTAATCCGTGCAGAAAGCCCTTGCTTTTGTTTCGTTTGGGTTCGCGTTATTTGCCGAGGTAGTTGCGCACCAGCACCTGCAGCAGTTCGTCGCGATCCAGCTTGCGGATCAGCGTACGGGCTTCGTGATGGTTGGTGATATAGGTGGGGTCCTCCGACAGGATGTACCCGACGATCTGGTTGATCGGATTGTAACCTTTATCCTCGAGCGCGGCATAAACCGTGGTCATGATGTGGTGGATCTCGGCGTCCTTTTCCTGAACGGCGTCGAATTTGCGGGTGAAATCATCCATCGAAGCTCCCTCCTTTATGCAAATAGTATAACGCGGACCGCTTGAAAAGTAAAGACTGTTATGGAAACTGTAACAAAAAAGTAATTTAGCGCAGATGCGCGTCCAGCCTGGCGGCGAGCGCGTCGACGATGTTCTTCATCGTCGTGTCCGCCTCTTCGCTGGTGAGGCTGCGGTCGTCGGCGCGGAGCACCAGCGAGAACGCGACGCTCTTGAGACCCGCGAGGATGCCGGGGCCGCGGTAGATGTCGAACAGCGTGACCTCCCGCAGCAGACCGCCTGCCGCGCCGCGGATGCACTCCTCGAGATCGCCCACCGTGACCGTCTCCTTGCACACCACGGCGATGTCGCGGGTGGCGGCGGGGAACTTCGGCAGCGGCTGATACTGCGGCTTGCCGCCGCGCTTTTCATACAGCGCCTCAAAGCTCAGCTCGGCGGCGTAGATCTCCGCTTCGACGCCGTAGGTCACGGACACCAGCGGATGGATCTGACCGAACACGCCCAGCAGCGTATCGCCGGCATAGACCTGCGCGCAGCGGCCGGGATGATAGGACGGGTTCTCGCGGCAGGCGACGAAGCGCACGTCCGCGATCTTCGCCTCGCGGAGCACGGCCTCCACCGCGCCCTTGAAGGAGAAGAAGTCGATGCCGTCGCCGTAAGCGCCCAGCGCGAGCACCTTCGGCTCGTCGGCAAGGCCGTCGGCGCGGGGCAGATAGATCTTGCCCAGCTCATAGAGCCGCGCGGCCTTGTTGCGGTAGTTGTAGTTGCGGGTGATGATCTCCAGCATGGACGGCAGGATGGTCGTGCGCATGATGGAGGTGTCCTCGCCCAGCGGATTCAAAATCTTCAGGCTCTTGCGCAGCTTGCTGTCCTCGGGGAGACGGATCTTGTCATAGTAGGACGGGCTGATGAACGAATAGGTGATGATCTCGTCATAGCCCAGCGCACGGCAGGTAACGCCCAGCGCGCGCTCGAACTGCTGCACCTCGGTGAAGCCGCCGCGGGTGGTCTCGCCCTTGGTGAGCGTGTTGGGGATCTTGTTGTAGCCGTAGAAGCGGGCGACCTCCTCGGAGAGGTCGCACAGCGCCTGCACGTCGCCGCGCCAGGAGGGAACGACCACCTCGGCGGCGCTGTCGGGGAAGCTGCCGTCGCGGGTGACGATGTCCACGCGCTTGAGGTACCGGTACTGCTCCGCGGCGGGAATATCCGTGCCGAGGAAGGCATTGACCTTGTCCGGCTCCATGAGGATGACGGTCTCGTGATTGTCCTTGGCGATGACGTCCATGACGCCGTCCACGACCTCGCCGCAGCCGAGCTGCTCGACAAGCTCGCAGGCGCGCTCCACCGCCTTGATGGTGTTCATCGGGTCGAGACCCTTTTCATAGCGGGAGGAGGCGTCGGTGCGCATACCAAGCGCCATCGCCGTGCGGCGGACGCTGACGCCGTTGAAGTTGGCGGACTCAAAGAGCACCATCGCCGTGTCGCCGACGATCTCGCTGTTGGCGCCGCCCATGACGCCCGCGACGCACACGGGCTTGTGCTCGTCGCAGATGCAGAGCATGCTGGTGGTCAGCTTGCGCTCGTTGCCGTCGAGTGTCTGGATGGTCTCGCCCTCACGCGCGGTGCGGACGACGATCTTGCCGCCCTCCACACAGGAGAAGTCAAACGCGTGCATGGGCTGGCCGTATTCGAGCATCACGTAGTTCGTGATGTCGACGATGTTGTTGATGGGGCGGACGCCGGAAGCGCGCAGACGCTCGCGCATCCACAGCGGAGACGGCGCGATCTTCACGTTTTTCACCATGCGCGCGGTGTAGCGCGGGCAAAGCTCGCCGTCCTCGATCTCGATGTCCACCAGCTCCCCGATGCTGCCGCCGCAGCCCTTGACCACAGGCGTGTGCAGCCGGATGGGGCGCTCGAACGTGGCGCTTGCCTCACGGGCGAGGCCGATGACGGAAAGACAGTCGGGGCGGTTGGGGGTGATCTCAAACTCCACCACGGAGTCGTCGTAACCCAGCACCTTGGTGATCTCGTCGCCGGGCTGGGGATTTTTCGCCATCACGTCGGGATCGGTGCCGAGGAT
>CAMJGU010000148.1 GCA_946405325.1 uncultured Clostridia bacterium
AGGAGAACTACGTCCAGCTCCCGCTCGGCAGCACCCAGTGGAGCGACAGCTTCTCCCAGGCGGACTATGAGGCGCTCGTCGCCGATATGTTCTCCGGCAAGATCACCGTCTCCAACGACATCACCAAGAGCGCGGCTGATTTCGGTACGGCCATCGCTGTGTCCGACCTCGGCAACATCAAGTAAATCTCTTGCACACGCGAAAGACGCGGCCTTCGGGCCGCGTCTTTTTTACCCTTTTGTCTATTTCAACAAAAAGTGAGGGCGGCTCACAAGTTTTCTTTGCATTATTGATAAAAGAGTTATATAATAATTTTCAGCAATCGTATCCTTTGGACACCGGCGGAACGCCGCAAACAGAAAAGGAGGGGGTCAAGTTGGAAACGCCGTACGCGATTGAAATGCTGAACATCACCAAACGGTTCCCCGGCATCATCGCAAACGACAACATTACGCTGCAGCTCAAGCGCGGCGAGATCCACGCGCTGCTCGGCGAGAACGGCGCGGGAAAGTCCACGCTGATGAGCGTGCTGTTCGGCCTGTATCAGGCGGAAGAGGGCGTCATCAAGAAGGACGGCAAGGAAGTACACATCAAGGACCCGAACGACGCCACCGCGCTGGGTATCGGCATGGTGCACCAGCACTTCAAGCTGGTGGAGTGCTTCAGCGTGCTGGACAACATCATCCTCGGCGTGGAGCCGACGGACAAGATGGGCTTTTTGAGAAAAGAAGAGGCCCGGAAAAAGGTGGAGACGCTCTCGCAGCTCTACCGCCTGCACGTCGATCTCGACGCGAAGGTGGAGGACATCACCGTCGGTATGCAGCAGCGCACCGAGATCCTCAAGATGCTCTACCGCGACAATGAGATCCTGATCTTCGACGAGCCCACCGCGGTGCTGACGCCGCAGGAGATCAGCGAGCTGATGGAGGTCATGAAGCTGCTCGCGGCGGAAGGCAAGAGCATCCTCTTCATCTCCCACAAGCTGGCGGAGATCATGGCGGTCGCCGACCGCTGCTCCGTGCTGCGCAAGGGCAAGTACATCGGCACCGTCGAGACGAAGAATTCCTCCCCCGAGGAGCTCTCCGCCATGATGGTCGGCCGCAACGTCAACTTCCACGTGGACAAGAAGCCCGCTCAGGTGGGCGATGTGGTGCTGAACATCGAGCACATGTCCGTCGCCTCCAAGGCGCACAAGAAGGACGCCGTCCACGACGTTTCCCTCAAGGTGCGCCGCGGCGAGATCGTCTGCCTCGCGGGCATCGACGGCAACGGCCAGAGCGAGTTCGTCTACGGACTCTCCGGCCTGGAGCCGCTGCGCGAGGGCAAGATCGAGCTCGACGGACGTGACATCACCAACGCCTCGATCCGCGAGCGCAGCACCCACGGCATGAGCCACATTCCCGAAGACCGCCACAAGCACGGTCTGGTGCTCGACTATACGCTGGAGGACAACTTTGTTTTGCAGCGGTACTTTGAGCCGGAATTCACCAACGGCGCGGGCTTCCTCCGCCGGGACAACATCCGCAAGTACGCCGAGCGGCTGATCGCCGACTACGACGTGCGCTCCGGCCAGGGGCCCATCACGATTGCCCGCGCCATGTCCGGCGGCAACCAGCAGAAGGCGATCATCGCCCGCGAGATCGACAAGGATCCCGACCTGCTCATCGCCGTCCAGCCGACCCGCGGCCTCGACGTCGGCGCGATCGAGTTCGTCCACAAGAAGCTGGTCGAGCAGCGCGACGCCGGCAAGGCGGTGCTGCTGGTCTCGCTGGAGCTGGACGAGGTCATGGACGTGCCCGACCGCATCCTCGTGATGTACGAGGGCGAGATCGTCGGCGAGCTTGACCCGAAGACGACCACGCAGGAAGAGCTCGGCCTCTACATGGCGGGCGCGAAGAGAGACGAGGTGAAGGCATGAAGAAGAACATTCTCAAAAGCAACGCCGTCCAGTCGCTGATCGCGTCGCTGCTGTGCATCGTGCTCGGATTGCTGCTCGGCTACATTGTGCTCCTGTTCATCAATCCCTCCGGCGCGTGGGAGGCGATCATGGCGGTCGTCAAGAACTTCTGGAACTACTCCCGCGCCAATCTGCAGGCGAAGAACTTCGGCAACACGCTGGTCAAGACCGCGCCGCTGCTGATGTGCGCGCTGAGCGTGCTGTTCGCCTACAAGGTGGGCCTGTTCAACATCGGCGCCGCCGGCCAGTACGTCGTCGGTTCCTGCGCGTGCCTGTACGCGGCGCTCGCGTGGCATTGGAACTGGCTGCTGTGCCTGCTCTTCGCGCTGGTGCTCGGCGGCGTCTACGGCGCGCTGGTTGGCCTGCTCAAGGCCTACTGCAACGTCAACGAGGTCATCTCGGGCATCATGCTCAACTGGATCGGCCTCTACACCACGAACATGCTGCTCGCGGGCGTCAAGGAGTCCACAAGCCCCTACACGCTCCACCTCAAGTCCGACGCCCCGCAGGCGATGCTGCCTACCGCGGGTCTCGGCGCGATGTTCAACAACAACTCCAACGTGACCATCGCGATCCCGCTGTCCATCATCATCGCCATCGCCATCATGGTCATTCTCGACAAGACGAAGCTCGGCTATGAGCTGCGGGCGACGGGCAACAACAAGAACGCGGCGAAGTACGCCGGCATGGCGGAGAAGCGCAACATCATCCTCACGCTGGTGATTTCCGGCGCACTGGCGGCGCTCGGCGGCGCGTTCCTGTACCTCACCGACTTCGAGCAGTGGTCCGTGACCCAGTCCTCCGTGCCGGGCATGGGCTTCAACGGCATCGCCGCGGCGTTCCTCGGCGGCCTGAACCCCATCGGCACCATCTTCGCTTCCTACTTCATCCAGCACATCACCGTCGGCGGCGCGTACGTGGACAAGACCATGTACTCGTCCCAGATCTCCGACCTGATCTCGTCCCTCATCATCTACCTGTGCGGCTTCGTGCTGTTCATCAAGTACGCGATCAACATGGGCATCGCCAAGCATGAGGAGAAGCAGATCGCGAAAGAGAAAGGGGGCGCCAAGTAATGCTGCTTCTGATCCAATACACCCTGATTTTTGCCTCGGTTCTGGTGCTGGTCGCGCTGGGCGGCTGCTTCTCCGAGCACTCCGGCGTCATCAACCTGGGCCTTGAGGGCATCATGGTCATCGGCGCCCTCGGCGGCGCGCTGATGATGCGCTATCTGCCCGGCACCATGGGCGCGTTCCCGCTGATCCTCTGCGTGCTGCTGGGCGCCATCG
>CAMJGU010000149.1 GCA_946405325.1 uncultured Clostridia bacterium
GCGCCCGCGGTGTCGCAGATCGTGACGGTGGTCGCCCCCGCTTCGATCGCGGCGTTCAGCGCGCTTTTGAGGTATTCCCCATCGGCGCGGGTGGCGTCGTCCGCGACGAACTCCACGTCGGCGCACAGCGTGCGGCAGTACGCCACGATCTCACGGATGAGCGCGAGCATCGCGTCCGGCTTTTTGTGGCAGAGGTACTCCATCTGCACGGTGCTCGTCGGGGTGACGACCTGCAAGCGAGGCTTTCTCGCGCCCTTGAGCGCCGCCCATACCGCGTCCGCGCCGTCCTTCGTCAGCGCGACGGGCACGGTGACGACGCTCTCGCGCACCGCGGTCGCGACGGACTTGATGCGCAGTGCGTCCACCTTGGCGCTCTCGATGCCCTCCAGCTCAATGACGCTCACGCCGAGGCGGTCGAGCAGCTTGGACAGCTCAATTTTCTCTTTAAAGGATAACTGCCCCCCGAGGGCTTTCATGGTCACGTCGCTGATTTTCACTTCTTCCATGGCGAAAATCTCCTTTTCCGGGCTTCAAAGGATGAAAAAATCCCTGAAGCCAACAAAATTGGCTTCAGGGACGAATGAACATTCGCGGTACCACCCTGATTGCCGCATCCTTGCGGATACGACCACTCTCGAGCTCCAATAAGCTCACAGCCGATGACGGGGCGTCCGGGCTTCACTACTGGGCGAACCGTTCGCAAAGCCAACTCGGGAGCCAGACCGCATGACCCGTCCGCGCCGACTCGCACCGACCGCCGGCTCTCTGGAGCGTCGTGGGAAAGCGGGTTCTCCTTCAACGTCTTTCACTAACACATTAACTGGATAAAGTATAGCCGTGTTTTTATCCAATGTCAATGATAAAATCATCCAAAAATCCTATACGCCCGACGCGGATTGTGCTATAATTGGGAAAAATGAGCGGAGGAGGCGCGCCATGGAACCCAACATCGACGAGATCCTGCGCTATCTCCGCGTCCGGGGCGAGAGTCCGGAGGAGCTGCGCGCGCAGGTGGAGACCACCGCGCGGGAGCTTCGGGAGAGCCTGCCGCCGAAGTTCGTCTACCGCGCGTTCCCACTGGAATTCGGCGCGGACGGCGTGACGCTTGCGGGCAGCGGCGTGACCCTGACCGGCGGCCTTGCGCAGAAAATGCTGCAACACTGCGATACGGCGGTGCTGCTGTGCTGCACGCTGGGGATGGAATTTGAGCAGCGGCTGCGCGCCATGGAGCGGCGAGACATGGGAAGGGCCGTGATCCTCGATGCCTGCGGCAGCGCGTGGGTGGAGTCCGGCTGCGACGCGGCGGAGCGCGAGATCGCGGAGCGCTTCGCGCCGCAATATCTCACCGACCGCTTTTCCCCGGGCTACGGCGACCTGCCGCTCACGCTCCAACCGGCGGTGCTTGCCGCGCTGGACGCGCAGCGGCGGCTGGGCATCCACCTGAGCGACAGCTTTCTGATGACGCCGAGCAAGTCCGTCACCGCCGTGATCGGCGTGTCGGACACGCCGCAGCCCGCACGGGTGCGCGGCTGCGGGTACTGCGCCATGCGCGAGAAGTGCGACTATCGAAAAGGAGGGACGACCTGTGCCGTCTGACACCTTGGATTTCAGCAAGATCATGATCCTCGACGGCGCCATGGGCACCGTTTTGCAAAGCCGCGGCTTAAAGCCCGGCGGCGTGCCGGAGCTGCTGAATTTAGAGCAGCCGGAGCTGCTGATGGGCGTGTACCGCGACTATATCGCCGCGGGCAGCGACGTGATCTACGCCAACACGTTTGGCGCGAACGCGCTCAAATTGCAGCGCACGGGCAAAAACGTGGAGGAGATCGTCTCCGCCGCGATCAAGCTGGCGAAGGACGCTGCCGCCGGTACGAACGTCAAGGTCGCGCTCGACGTCGGCCCGCTGGGCGAGCTGCTGGAGCCGATGGGCACGCTGCCCTTTGAGCGGGCGTATGAATTGTTTCAGGAGGTCGCCCGCGTGGGCGCGGCAGCGGGCGCCGACCTCGCGGTCATCGAGACGATGACCGACCTGTATGAGACCAAGGCGGCGCTGTTGGCGGTGAAGGAGAACACCGACCTCCCCGTGCTGGTGACCATGTCCTTTGAGGAGTCGGGGCGCACGTTCACGGGCTGCACCGTCGCGTCCATGGCACGGACGCTCACCGGCCTCGGCGCGGACGCCATCGGGCTCAACTGCTCGCTGGGGCCGGACAAGCTCGCGCCGCTCCTGCGGGAGCTGTGCGAGAATACGCCCCTGCCGGCCATTGCCAAGCCCAACGCGGGATTGCCCGACCCGGTGGACGGACACTACGACATGGACGCGCAAGCGTTCGCGAACATCCTTGCGCCCATGGCGGACGCGGGCGTGAGCGTATTCGGCGGCTGCTGCGGCACGTCGCCGGACTATGTGCGCGGCGTGGCGGAGCGGCTCAAGGGCCGCGCGAGCGCCAAGCGCGTGCCGAAGCAGGAGAGCTTCGTCTGCACGCCGGTGAAGCCGCTGCCGATCACCGGCGTCCGCGTCATCGGTGAGCGCATCAATCCCACGGGCAAGAAGCGCTTCCAGCAGGCGCTGCTGGAAAACGACATGGACTATATCCTCGACATGGCGGTGCAGCAGGAGGACGCGGGCGCGGACATTCTGGACGTGAACGTGGGCTACCCCGGCGTGGACGAGGCGATGATGCTGCCGCGCGTTGTCAAGGCCTTGCAGGGGACGACTGCGCTGCCGCTGATGCTGGACTCGTCCAACGCGGCCGCGCTGGAGGCGGCGCTGCGCGTCTACAACGGCAAGGCGGCGGTGAACAGCGTCAACGGCGATCGGGAGGTCATGGAGCGCATCCTGCCCCTCATCAAAAAATACGGCGCGTCGGTGGTGGGACTGTGCCTAGACAAGAACGGCGTGCCGCAGACGGCGGAGCAGCGCTTCGCCATCGCAAAGCGCATCCTCGACGCGGCGCTCTCCTACGGCATCCCCCGCGAGGACGTGTGGATCGACTGCCTGACGCTCACCGTCTCGGCGCAGCAGGAGCAGGCGCAGGAAACGCTCAAAGCCCTGCGCATGGTGCGCGAGGAGCTGGGGCTGCAAACCGTCCTCGGCGTGTCCAACATCTCCTTCGGGCTTCCGAACCGGGCGCTGGTGACGCGCACGTTCCTCATCGAGGCCATGCACGCGGGGCTGACGCTGCCGATCCTGAACCCCAACCTGACGGAGCTGATGGACGCCGTGGCGGCGTTCCGGGT
>CAMJGU010000150.1 GCA_946405325.1 uncultured Clostridia bacterium
CACGATCTGGCGTGGGGCGACTACCGCGAGCTGTGCCTCACCAACCGGCAGTTCGCCTTCGGGCGCGGCAGCCTGATCGTCGCGGTCAACAACGACGAGAACGAGGCACACGTCAACGTGCCTGCGTCCGACGGCGCCTACGTCGGGCTTTTGAGCGGCGCACGTGTGGAGGCTCGCGGCGGACGGCTGGACATTCGCCTGGACGCCTGCGGCGGCGACGTGTTCGCGCCCGTGGACGCGCAGCACGCGAAACCCGCCGAGACCGTGAGCGCCGCCAGCTTCACCCCGCCGAAGCCCGCGGAACCTGAAAACCCCACCGCACCGGCGGAAAAGCCCGTGGGAAATCCCGTAGAGACGCCGACGGAGAAGTCCGCCGAGGCCAAGCCGGAGCCGGTCAAGGCTCCGCCCAAGCCCGCCGAAAAGCCGGTCGATGAAACCATCGCGATCCCGGACATCCCCTACGAGCAGATGACCGTGGAACAGCTGCAGGCGGTGATCCTCCAAAAGATGGCGAAAAACGGCCCCGTCACCGATCAGATGCGCAAGGACGTGCGCGAAAACGTCTGGCAGAACTCGCTGGTCAACTGGGCCAAGAGCTTCCGCTGAGCGCAAGAAAAGCCCTCCGCCGACGGCGGAGGGCTTTGTTTCATTCACGCTTCGTACAGCGTGGCAAACTCCTCGAGCATATCGCGGATTGCAATGTGCTGCGGGCAGTTCTTTTCGCACAAACCGCACTTGAGGCATTCCGACGCCTTGCCGTGGTTCATGGAGTATCGCTCGTAGTACATGTTGGTCTTTTTTCCGGTGACGGCGTGCAGATTCAAAAGTCCAAAATAGTCCGGAATGGCGATGTTTTGCAGGCACACCTCCATGCAGTAGCGGCAGCCGGTGCAGGGCACCTTGATGGCGCGCTTGAGCTCCTGCGCGATCTGCTCCGCCAGTTTGTGCTCCTCGGCGGAAAGCGGGGCAAACTCCCGCATATAGCCGGTGTTGTCCCCCACCTGCTCCGGCGTGCTCATGCCGCTGAGCACCACCTTGACCTGCTGGAGCGACGCGACGTAGCGGATGGCGAGGCTCGCGGGCGATGGAGCACTTTGTCCGTAGAAGTCCGTGAACAATTTCATCGCCGCGTCGGGCAGCTGCGCGAGCTGTCCGCCCTTGACCGGCTCCATCACGACCACGTCCTTACCGTGGCGCTTCGCCACCTCATAGCAGCGGCCCGACTGCGCCACCGCGCCGTCCCAGTCAAGGTAGTTGATTTGCAGCTGCACCACGTCCACCTCGGGATGCTCGGTGAGGATACGATCCAGCGTCTCCGCGTCGTCGTGGAAGGAAAAGCCGATGTTCCGCGCGCGGCCGCTCTCCTTGAGCCGCTTCAGGAATTCAAAGCCGCCGTATTTCTCCGTGTTCGGGTAGCGGTCGCGGCCCAGATTGTGCAGCAGGTACACGTCGAAGTACTCCACGCCGCAGCGGCGCAGCTGCTCGGCGAAAAAGCGGTCATAGTCCTCCGGCCCCTTGACCTGCAAGATCGGCATCTTGTCCGCCAGCAAAAAGCTGTCGCGCGGGTAGCGCTCGACGACGCATTGCCGCACCGCCTCCTCGGAGTACCCGTCGTGGTAGGGATAGGCGGTGTCGATGTAGCGGAAGCCGCGCTCGAAAAACAGGTCGACCATCTGCCGGAACTGCGCGAGGTCGATGCTCTTGGGGTCTTCGCGGTCGGTCAGGGGCAGGCGCATAGCGCCGAAGCCCAGTTTCTTGTCCAGCGTAATGCTCATGGTTCCACACTCCTTTTTCGTTGATAGCTCCACGTTATGCAAACAGCCACCTCTGCCTCCCGGAACAGTTCCTCATAGGTGATCCCCCGGCGTCGATGCGTTGATCGTCCATGGAATATTCTCCCTTGTAAAACCATCATCAGCATAACGCAGGCGGCGGAAAAAAGCAACAAAAAGCGGTTCCGGTCAGGAACCGCTTCTTCGTATCGTCGTCTTGAACAATCCGTGCCGGTTGCAGGAATAGAGAAAAAAACGCGTCCCGCTGATTCCGAAGCGCGCTTCCGCGCCGCCCTCGGGATACAGCTTTTTCAGCTCGATGCCGTCGTCGCGCACCGCCGCGATGAATGAGATATGGTGCGTCTTGCTCATGTCGTGGGATATCGTCACATAGAACGCATCCTCCACGCGCTTGATTTGCAACCGGTGCGCGTCGTCCTCCGGCTCCGCTTCCAGCGGCGGAAGCGCCAGCCCGCAGCAGCTCACCACCGCCGGCCCTGTGCTTTGGATCACGTTGCCGCAAATCGGGCAGACGTACAGCGCGGTTTTCAGCATATTGGACGTTCGGTTGGTGTTTACCACGTCCCGTCCGGCAAACAGCTCGATCACCGAGATGCCCAGCGCGGCGGAAAGCGGCTCAATCAGCGAAAGATCCGGATATCCCCGCCCCGTTTCCCATTTGGAAATTGTCTTGTCGCTGACGTTCATTTTCTCGGCAAGCTGATGCTGCGTCAGTCCTCTCCCCTCGCGCAGGCGCCTGATCATCGCTCCGGTCACATATTGGTTCATAGCGCTCTCGCCTCCTTACACCGCAACGATACCGCAGCGGCGCAGGAAATGCAACCTACGCGGCGTAGAGCAAAACCGTTCTGTCGTTCACGCTTTTCGCGCCTCTATCAGCGACAGCTTCTCCTGCCGCGTGAGGCTCTTGATCTCTGCCTCGCGGCGCATTGCCTCCTGCTTGGTCGCAAAGGTCTCAAAGTATACCAGTTCCACCGGACGGCGGGGTTTGGTGTATTTTGCGCCCGCGCCCGCGTTGTGCGCCGCGACGCGCTTTTCAAGGTCGTTCGTCCAGCCGCAGTAGAGCGTGCCGTCCGCGCAGCGCAGGAGATAGGTGTAGTTTGTCTCTGCCATTGTCAGTCCTTCAGGATCTCCTTGATCCGCACCAGATCATCCGCGTGATGGCGTCGTACTCAAAGCCCGCGTCGATGAAAAACTGCGTTTCCGCATGCTGCCTGGCAAGCTCCGCCGAAACCTTGCCCACGTCCTGTAAACCCGCTATGTTATCATAGCATATCTTTCACCAAGACGCAAATCGTTTTCTTTCCACAGCGGAGGTATCGTCAGCGCCTGCTCGCGCTCCGCGGCCGGTGCGTCCTCCTCGCACTCGTCCGCGCCGTCCAGCCAGATGATGAAGCGCATCA
>CAMJGU010000151.1 GCA_946405325.1 uncultured Clostridia bacterium
TGCGCATCGGCGCGTACCAGATCCTGTATCTCGACAAGGTGCCCGACCACGCCGCAGTCAGCGAGTCCGTGGAGCTGGCGAAGGCAAACAAGCGCGGCTCGGCGGCGGGACTGGTGAACGCGGTGCTGCGCAAGCTTTCGCAGAATAAGAACCATCTGCCTGCGCTGCCCGCCGATCCGACGGAGCGGCTGTCCGTCGAGACCTCGCACCCCCGCGCGCTGACGGAGCGCATGATCGCGATACTCGGCGCGGAGGAGGCGGGCGCATTTTTGCGCGCGAACAACGCCCTCGCGCCGGTGACGGTGCAGGTGAATCCGCTGAAAACTACGGCGGACAAGCTGCTCACGGAGCTTGCAAACGCGGGGATCGACGCGAAGCCGCACCCTTGGGTGCCGGACTGCCTCGAGCTGACCGGCGTGGGCGATCTAACCACGCTGCCCGCGTTCTACCGCGGGGAGTTTCTGGTGCAGGACGCGGCGGCGCGGCTCGCGTCGCTGGGCGTCGAGCCGGGGATGCGCGTGCTGGACGTGTGCGCCGCGCCGGGCGGCAAGTCCTTCTCCGCGGCGTTCGCCATGCGGAACGAGGGCGAAATCCTTGCCTGCGACCTGCATGAAAACAAATTAAAGCGCATTCGCGACGGCGCGGCGCGCCTCGGCATCGACTGCATCGAGACGCAGGCCGCCGACGGCCGCGTGTTTCGCGCGGACTGGGCGGAGGCGTTCGACGCGGTGCTGTGCGATGTGCCCTGCTCGGGCCTCGGCATCATCCGCAAGAAGCCGGATATCCGCTACAAGGATATGTCCGCGTTCGCGGCGCTGCCGGAAATCCAGCGCGCGATCCTGGAGAACGCGTCGCGCTATGTAAAGGCAGGCGGCCTGCTGGTCTACTCCACCTGCACCGTTCTGCCGGAGGAAAACGACGGCGTGACGGACGCGTTCCTCCGCAGCCACAGCGAGTTTACCCCCGTACCCGACGGTCACGGCGCGGCGTTTTGGCCGCAGCGGGATCAGACGGACGGATTCTATATTTTCAGGATGAGAAAATGACAGACATCAAAAGCATGACCCGCGAACAGATCACCGACGCGCTGACCGCCATGGGCGAGCCGGCGTTTCGCGCCAAGCAGATCTTTTCGTGGCTGCACGGCGGCGCGCGGAGCTTCGACGACATGAGCAACCTCTCCAAGCCATTGCGCGCGAAGCTCGCGGAGCAGTATTACATCACCGCGCCCACCGTGGCGCGCAAGCAGGTCTCGCAGCTCGACGGCACGATCAAGTACCTCTGGGAGCTGCGGGACGGCAACTGCATCGAAACGGTGCTCATGTCCTACCACCACGGCAATACCGTGTGCATCTCCACGCAGGTGGGCTGCCGCATGGGCTGCCGGTTCTGCGCCTCCACCGTCGCCGGCAAGGTGCGCGACCTCGCGCCGTCGGAGATGCTCGATCAGGTGCTCTTCACCCAGCTCGACAGCGGGCGCGAGATCTCCAACATCGTGCTCATGGGCATCGGCGAGCCGACGGACAATCTGGACAACGTGCTGCGCTTTCTGGAGCTGGTGAATCACCCCGAGGGCATGAACATCGGCATGCGGCACATTTCGCTCTCCACCTGCGGCGTGGTGCCGGGCATCGACCGCCTCGCGGAGCTGGGCTTGCAGCTGACGCTGTCGGTCTCGCTCCACGCGCCGGACAGCGAGACGCGCTCGCGTATCATGCCGGTGAACAACGCCTACGACGTGGACGAGCTGTTCGCCGCCTGCCACCGGTACTTCCGCAAGACCGGGCGGCGCATTTCGTTTGAGTACGCCATGATCGACGGCGTGAACGACTCCGACGCGCAGGCGGACTTGCTGGCGAAGAAGATCCGCGGGATGCCGGGGCATGTGAACCTCATCCCGCTCAACGACGTGGTGGAGAGCGAATTCAAGCCGAGCAAACGCGTTGCCGCGTTCCAGAAGCGGCTGGAGTCCCACGGACTCACCGCCACCGTGCGCCGCAGCCTCGGCGGCGATATCGACGCGTCCTGCGGGCAGCTCCGCCGCAAAGAGATGGCGGCGCGCGCAGCGACGGAAAGGGGAGAAGAAGCATGAGAGCATGGGGCATGACCGACGTGGGCCTCAAGCGCCATGAAAATCAGGATACCTACGCCTTTGAGACCTTCGGCGCACCGGATACGGTGGTCGCTGTGGTCTGCGACGGCATGGGCGGCGTCACCGGCGGGCAGATCGCGAGCTCGCTGGCGGTGACGACCTATATGGAACAGCTCCACGCGTTGGCGCACGTGGACATGACGGTGGAGCAGGTGCGCTCGATGCAGGCGAGCTGCGTGGACCGCGCCAACGCCGCCGTCTATGCGCGCGCACAGGAGAGCGCCGAGTATCACGGCATGGGCACCACGCTGGTCTCCGCCGTCGTCTCGCCGGATATGGCGGTGGTGTGCAACGTGGGCGACAGCCGCGCCTACCACATCGGCGCAGACGGTATTCACCGCGTCACGCGCGACCATTCGGTGGTCGAGGAGATGGTGGAATCCGGCAAGATCACTCCCGAGCAGGCGCGCACGCATCCCAAACGGAATCTTATTACCCGCGCGCTCGGCCCGGAGCGTCATATCCGCTGCGACTCCTTCGCCGTGCCGATGGCGGAGGGCGACTGCCTGCTGCTGTGCACCGACGGCCTCACCAACACCGCGGAGGACGAGGAGCTGCTGGAGATCATCCGAGATGAGCGCGACGGCGACGCCGCGCTTGCGCGGCTGCTGGAGCTGTCCAAGTCCCGCGGCGCGCCGGACAACGTGACCGCGGTCCTCGTCCGCAACGACGCAGAGGAGGTGGGCGGCAATGGATAACCTGACCGGCAAACTGCTGGACAACCGCTATGAGCTGCTCTCGGTCATCGGCACCGGCGGCATGGCGGTGGTCTACAAGGCGCAGGATCACCGCCTCAACCGCTCCGTGGCGGTCAAGATATTGAAAAGCGACCTCGCGGGGGACGAGGAGTTCCGCCGCCGCTTCCGCGACGAGTCCCAGGCGGTCGCCATGCTCTCGCACCCGAACATCGTCTCGGTGTACGACGTGTCCCGCGGGGAGACGGAGTACATCGTCATGGAGCTGATCGACGGCATCACGCTCAAGCAGTATATGGAGCGCCGCGGCAAGCTCAACTGGCGCGA
>CAMJGU010000152.1 GCA_946405325.1 uncultured Clostridia bacterium
TGGGCGTTCGCCCCCGGCTCGACGTTCAAGCCCGCGGTGGCGGTGGCGGCGCTGGAGTCCGGCGTCATCACGCCGCAGACCAAGATCCGCGACCTCGGCGCGTACCGCTACTACGACATGGTGTTCAACTGCTGGATCTACTCCTCCCGCGGCGGCACCCA
Source organism: uncultured Clostridia bacterium (assembly GCA_946405325.1). The sequence continues at coordinate 162 of CAMJGU010000152.1, forward strand.
CGGCCTCATCAACGTGACCGACGCGATCACGGTGTCGTGCAACTACTTCTTCTACGACGTGGGCAAGAACACCGGCATCTCCACCCTCGACCGCTACGCCGCGGCGTTCGGCCTGGGTGAACCCACAGGCATCGAGATCCCGGAGAACGTCGGCACCATGACCTCCCCCGACTATGTGAACTCCCTGCCCAACCAGACCTGGACCAACGGCCTTACGCTCCAGGCCGCCATCGGGCAGGCGTACAATACCTTCACCCCGCTCCAGCTCGCGAACTATATCGCCACGCTCGCCGGCGGCGGCACGCGCTACAAGGCGCATCTTCTAAAGGACGTGAGCGACTACGACAGCGCCGTGCCCACCTACGTCTACGACGAGCCGCCGGCGGACTGGATCTCCATCAGCCCTGAAAACCTCAAGGCGGTGCTCGCGGGCATGCGCAAGCTGGTGACCGACGGCAGCGTGCGCAGCGCCTTCCGCGACTGCGTGGTGGACGCCGCCGCCAAGACCGGCACGGCGCAGACCGGCGGCAAGGGCACCATCAGCAACGGCGTGTTCGTGGCGTTCGCGCCCTACGACGACCCGCAGATCGCGCTGGCGATGATCATTGAAAAGGGCGACTCCGGCGGCGCGCTGGCGTCCACCGCCGTGAAGATCCTCAACGCGTATTTTACCGCCGCCGCCCCGGACATCGTGGGCGAAAACATTCTCTTAAAATAGGAGGAAACCGCCATGTATTTTGACTCCCGCAGCGAACGCTGCAAAACGCCCTACGGCGCGGTGCCGTGCGGCACGGAGGTGTCGCTGAGCCTGTATACCGAGGACTATGAAAAGGTCACGCGCGCGACGCTGGTCGCCTACGGCGAGTTTGCCGAGCGGCGCGTCGAGGTGCCCATGGTGCTCGACCGCACGCACGAGCGCCGCGTGTTCCGCGCCGTCTACACCGCGCCGGCGGAGCCGGAGCTGGTGTGGTACCACTTCGAGCTGGACTGGGCGGACGGCGGGCGCTGCTGCTTCGCCAAGAACGGCTTCTGCCAGAGCCACGAGGCGCAGTCCTGGCAGCTCACCGTCTACGACGGCAAGAGCGAGACGCCGGAGTGGTTTGGCCGCGGCATCTCCTACCAGATCTTCCCCGACCGCTTCCGCCGCGGCGTGCGCCGCAGCGTGGAGGGCATGGTCGGAAACCGCACGCTGCACGACTACTGGGGCGAGATGATGGACTACCTGCCCAACGAGCAGGGTGAGATCACCTGCTCCGACTTCTTCGGCGGCGACCTCGCGGGCATCACGGAGAAGCTGGAGTACATCAAATCCCTCGGCGTGACCACCATCTACTTAAACCCGATCTTCGAGGCGGCGAGCAACCACCGCTACGACACCGCCGACTACCGCAGCATCGACCCCCTGCTCGGCACGGAGGAGGACTTCCGCACCCTCTGCGCGCGGGCGAAGGAGCTGGGCATGCGTGTGATCCTCGACGGTGTGTTCAACCACACCGGCTCCAACAGCGTGTACTTCAACGCCAAGGGCTTCTTCCCCAGCATGGGCGCGGCGCAGAGCCTCGACTCCCCCTACGCGAGTTGGTACCACTTCTCTAAGTTCCCCGACGAGTACGACGCGTGGTGGGGCTTCAAGACGCTCCCTGCCGTGGAGGAGAGCGATCCCGATTACCTCGACTTCATCATCGAGAACGAGGACAGCGTCGTGCGCCACTGGCTCCGCGCGGGCGCGTCCGGCTGGCGTCTCGACGTGGCGGACGAGCTGCCCGGCGAGTTCATCGAGCGCATCCGCCGCTCCATGCTCCGCGAAAAGCCCGACGCCTACCTCATCGGCGAGGTCTGGGAGGACGGCTCCAACAAGATCGCCTACTCCGTGCGCCGCAAGTACCTGCTCGGTCACCAGACCCACGGCCTGATGAACTATCCGTTCCGCGACGCGATCCTCGGGTATCTGCTGCAAAAGGACGCGTCCATCTTCAAAAACGCGATGGAGACCATCCGCGAGAACTACCCCCCTGCCGCGTTCTATGGCGCGATGAACTTCCTCTCGACCCACGATACCCCGCGGCTTTTGACCGTGCTGGGCTACACCGGGCCGTGGCCGCAGAGTCGCGAGGAGCGCGCGCGCATGGTGCTCAACGCCAACGAGATCTACAACGGCATGCGCCGTCTGCGCCTCGCCGCGCTGGTGATGTACGCCTTCCCCGGCTCCCCCACCGTCTACTACGGCGACGAGGCGGGCATGCAGGGCTTTGAGGACCCGTTCAACCGCGGGACGTATCCGTGGAGCCGCGAGAACAAGTGGCTCATCCAGTACTTCCAGCGCCTCGGCGAGCTGCGCAATTCCCGCGAGTCCCTGCAAAGCGGCAGCATCGAATACCTGCGCTCCGAGGGCGCGGTGCTCGCCTTCCGCCGCCGCGCGGGGAGCGAGGTCAGCATAGCGGCGTGCAACGCCGGCACGGAGCAGGTCGCGCTCGGCCTCCCATGGGAGACGGACGAGGCGATCGACGCGCTCACCGGACGCCGCTTCCGCGCTGTGAACGGCGTGCTGCAGGTGGCACTGGGGGCGTTCGAGGGCGTGCTGCTGATCGAAGGGTAAAGACGATTCCGACACCATTTCTCTCTTTCCTCTTGCGGAAAGAGAGAAACGGTTTCGGGCTTCCAAAGAGAGAAAGACGCTTACGCGAGTGCCGCGTGAGCGTCTTTTTTTCTGTGTATTACGATACGCTGTTTGTCGGGCGTCGCATTGACTTTCCTCGATTGCCTGGTCACCGTTGCGCCAGCCGCTTCTCGCTTCCCGATGGTCGCGACAAGCGGGGCGCTGCCTCGAAATTCGCTCGCTTCATCCGCCACAGGCGGCGCTTCGCTCATTTCCACTGGGCGAGCCCCGCCGTGTGCAGTGATGGGGTGTGTGCGTCGTTCGGTTTATAAAGGCTCCCTTTGCGAAAGGGAGCTGTCAGCCCGAAGGGCTGACTGAGGGA
>CAMJGU010000153.1 GCA_946405325.1 uncultured Clostridia bacterium
ACCAGCTTGAAATCCAGCTCCGCGACCTCGGCGGTGACGGCGTCCACCGTGTTGACCGCGCGGATGACCACGGGCCAGTCATAGGTGCGCTTGCCGTCGGTGATGCCGGTGGACTTGAAGTCCGGCACGATGGTGAAGTACTGCCACACCTTGCCCTGAAGACCCGCGTTCGCGAACTCCTCGCGGAGGATCGCGTCGCTCTCGCGCACCGCCTCGAGGCGGTCGCGGGTGATCGCGCCGACGCAGCGGACGCCGAGGCCCGGGCCGGGGAACGGCTGGCGGTACACCATGTTGTCGGGCAGGCCCAGCGCCTTGCCGACCACGCGGACCTCGTCCTTGTAGAGCAGCTTGACCGGCTCCACCAGCTCAAAGTTCAGCTCCGGGGGCAGGCCGCCGACGTTGTGGTGGCTCTTGATGCCGTCGGACTCGAGGATGTCGGGATAAATTGTGCCTTGGCCTAAAAACTCGATGCCGTCGAGCTTTTTCGCCTCTTCCGCAAACACGTCGATAAAGATCTTGCCGATGATCTTGCGCTTCTGCTCGGGATCGTCCACGCCCGCGAGGGCGTCGAGGAAACGATCCACCGCGTCGACGTAAATGAGCTCCGCGCCCAGCTCGTCGCGAAAGACACGGATGACCTGCTCCGGCTCACCCTTGCGCAGGAGACCGTGGTTGACGTGGACGCAGACGAGCTGCTTGCCGACCGCCTTGATCAGCAGCGCCGCGACGACGGAGGAATCGACGCCGCCGGAGAGCGCCAGCAGCACCTTCTTGCTGCCGATCTGCGCGCGCAGAGCGGCAACCTGCTCGTTGATGAACGCATTCGCCAGTTCAGGCGTGGTGATGCGTTCCATGGATGCGGGACGAACGTTACCAGACATAGGAAAAACCTCCTTGAAAGAATATTACGGAATAACTTGGAACAAGATGGAATCAGTCAGCGCGGAAGGTCAGCTCCGTGCCCTCCACCTTGTCGATGACGGCGAGCGCCTTGTAGGGCACGCCGAGCGAGCGGAAGCGGTCGCCGCCGCCCTGGAAGCCCTTCTCCACCGCGATGCCGATGCCCTCGAGCGTCGCGCCCGCGGCGTTCACAAGGTCAACCAACCCCTGCATGGCGTTGCCCTTTGCCATGAAGTCGTCGATGATCAGCACGTGATCGTCGGCATGCAGCCACTCCTGCGAGATGATGTAGGTGACCTTTTTCTTGTAGGTATAAGAAAAGACATCGCTCTGGTACAGACCGCCCTCGATGTTGTCGCTCTTCGCTTTCTTGGCGAACAGCAGAGGAACACCGTATCTTTGGGCGCAGATCGTAGCCAGTGCGATGCCGCTTGCCTCAGCCGTGAGGACCATGGTGATTTTGTCCATCGGGAAGTATTTCGCGAACTCGTCCGCCAGCGCGCCGAGCAGCGCCGTGTCCACGCGATGATTCAGGAAACCGTCGACTTTGATGATGTCGCCGGGCAGGACCTTGCCCTCGGCGCGGATGCGATCGATCAAAAGCTGCATGAAAAGTATCCCCCTGTACGTTTATGTCGTACATTATGCGGGAAACTGTGCAATTTCGCAAGATGGTAAAGCAAACAAAAGGAAAGCGCCGAAGCGCTTTCCTTTTTCGCGGATTAACCCAAGGATTCGACCACCTCGAAGTCTGACGCGGACACGTCCTCGCCAAACAGCCACGCCGCACTCTTGGCATAGCGCACCGCCGCGCCGGTCGGCGTGAGCAGCTCCGGACTCTCCCCCGCGTCGCAGGATTTCTGCAAGTCTGCGTAGTAGTCCGCGGCGGTCTGATCCACGCCGAGGGCGGCGGGAAAGACCAGCTGGGTGTCGGTCATGTCGTAATTAGTGTAGACGTAGCGCACGCGCTCCACGCACCACACGCCGCCGTCGCCCTGCTTTGCAGGCTGGGAGAGCGAGAGCAGCACCAGATCCATCGGCTCGCCGGGAAACCGGTAGCCCAGATCCACATGCTCACCGCCGTAGGTGTAGTCGGCGTTGAACAGCTCGCTTGCGTCGTAGGCGGTCAGCTCATTGCGCTCAATGATCGCCTCGGGCAGCGAGTCCGCCCAGTCGTTGAGCCGCCCCCACATAGCGAGGCTGACGCTGTCCGGCTCCTTGTCGCCACGGTACAGCCGCACGTCCGTGGGCCGGGTGAGCAGATAGTAGGCGTCGTCGCCGCGGCGGGCAAAGACCGAGGTGCCCGGCTCGTCGTTGGACGCCCACTCCTCAAAGCCGATGCGGTCGAGCTCCGAGATCGTGCACAGCAGGCCGTCGCCCCAATCCTCGCCGGGGTGATCCCGCTGCCCCGCCTCCACGGAGGCAAGCTCGGAAAACGAGATCAGCGGCGTGCGGTGGGCGTTCCACGCGTCCATGTCCGTCTCTACCAGAAGCAGGCTCAGTTGATCCGTCGGCACGGGGATCTCCAGATCGTCGAAGGTATAGACCGTCACGCCCGGCTCCGGCGATGGCGGCGCGGGCTCGATCACCGGCTCGGCGGGCGCGGTGACGTCGCTCGTCGGCGGCGGTGGGGCGGAAATATCCTGTTGTTTGGCGCAGCCCGTCAGCAGGAGAGCGCAGAGGGCGAGCAGCGCGGAGATGGGGCGTTTCATGGTCAGCCCTCCTATAGTAGATGCTGCTTTCATTGTACAATACAGCGCAGGGCGAGACAAGCAACGATTTGGTTACAAAAACAGCGAAGCGGCGGGCGCTTCGCTGTTCGCGGTCATTCGGTTGTTTCCGCCACGCGGAGACGGTTCTTCGCGCGGTCGAGATCGGCGCGCGCCTTGCGGCGCTCCTGCGGCGAGCTTGCCGTCTTGAGCGCGGCCTCCGCGGCCTCCGCCGCGGCGCGGGCGCGGGAAACATCGATCTCCTCCGGCGTCTCCACGCTGTCGAGCAGCACCAGCGCGTCGTTGTTCACGAAGCGGACGATGCCGCCGCCCGCGGCGACGCGGACGGTCTCGCCCTCCGCCGTGCGGTAGCTGAGCGCGCCCGGCAGCACGGCGGCGACGATAGGGCTGTGGTTCGCGAGCAAGCCCAGCTCGCCGTCGCTGACGCGCAGCGACAGCGCGGCGCACGGCCCCTCGTAGAAATCACGATCCGCCGAGCGGATGTGCAG
>CAMJGU010000154.1 GCA_946405325.1 uncultured Clostridia bacterium
CGGCGTAGGCGGCGACCTTCGGCACCAGCGCGTTTTCCTCCGCCTCCATGATGTGATAGAGGTCGGGCGCGTCGGGGTAGGGCGCGTCCGAGACCACCGCGCGGGCGGGGACGGAGAGCAGCAGCGCCAGCAGCAGCGCAAAAACGCGGCGGGTGATTCGTTTCATGGCGTTCATCTCCTTCGTGAAAAGCTAGGGAACGAGAATATCCAGTTCCTCCGCGGCGATCGGTTGGTCGTAGGGGTTGAGCGCCTCGTTGACCAGCGCGAGCGTCGCGTCGGGGTCGAGCACAAAGACGGATTCGCCGCGGTACCAGCCCGCGCCGTCTCCGGGCAGGGTGTGGAAATACAGCCCCTCCGTGCCGATCTTCGCCGCCTCGCCCGCGAGCCACGCGAGATTCGCGGCGGTGAGGTCGGTCCTGACACAGGAGGAGAGCAGCTGCGCGAGCGCGGGAACGTTCCGCAGCCGCAGCGCCTGCCGCGCGGCGGCTTTGATAAACGCCTGCTGCGTCGCAATGCGGCCGAGATCGGCATCGGCGTAGCCGCCGCCGGCGTTGTTCTTGCGCCAGCGCACGACCTCCATCGCCTGCTGCCCGCTCAAATGGCGCGGCCCTTGTTCGTAGTGAATGTGCAGATTCTGCGCCGGGTCGTCGTAGTCCATGTCGACGGGCACGTCGAAATCCACGCCGCCGATGCGGTCGATCAGGGTGACAAAGCCCTTGAGATCCACCGTGACCGAGCTGTCCACCGGCACGCCCAGCAGGCGCTCCACGTCGGCGCGGAGGCGGTCTGTGCCGCCGGAGGCGTAGGCGAAGTTGAGCTTGTTGCTGTGCCGCTCCGTGTGGAGCAGCGTGTCCCGCGGCAGGCTCACCGCGTCGATGCGCCCGCCCGGCACGTCGAGGCGGACGAGCAGGTTGGTGTCGCAGCCGCCCCCGGCGTCGTCGATGCCGGAGACGAGGATCGTGTAGCAGTAGGGGCGGCGCGTGCGCACCGCCACAACCTGCGCGTCGTCCGCCGCGGCAAGCTCCACCGGCACGGCGACCGGCGCGGCGGCAATCTGCGGCGCGGCGCGCCGGTGCAGCGTCTGCGCCGCGAGCACGACCAGACTGATCGCGAGCGCGGCGAGCAAAACGGCGTAAAGCCGCCGCGCCGCTCCGTCAGAGTTCTTATTATATGACCTTTGCACGCAATTCACAAGCCTAAACGCCCTTGTATTTTTTTCTGGTGGCGATGCCGCCGCGGATATGCCGCTCCGCCTTGTTCTCGTCCAGCACCTCGCGCACCTGCGCGTACAGCGCCGGGTTAAGGGCGGGCAGACGATCCCGCAGATCCTTGTGCACCGTGGATTTCGATACGTCAAATTTTTTCGCGGCGGCGCGCACCGTGGCGCGGTTCTCTATGATGTAGGCAGCGAGCGCGCAGGCGCGCTCCTCAATGTTTCCTTTCATAGCAGCACTCCCGAATTTCAAGGTGGTACATGATATGAGCGAAAAAACGGGAGTATGCGATTGCAAATCTTTATACGAAATAAACGTTTACTTTTGACAGGGTTTGATATATAAAATAAAGAAAATGAGAAAAAACCAGAGGCAGAGAGACATGAAACAGTATCGGGCGGGCATTGACATCGGCTCCACCACCGTCAAGCTGGTCGTTCTGGACGAGAACGGTCAGCCTTTATATCGTGAATATCGCCGCCACCGCGCGCACACGCAGGAGACGCTTGCCGAGCTGCTGCGCGAGGCGAAGGCGGTCACCGGACCCTGTGAACTCAAGACAAAGATCACCGGCTCCGGCTCCATCAACCTCGCAAAGGCCTTGGGCATCGGTTTCGTGCAGGAGGTCGTCGCCGTGGCGACGGCGCTCCAGAGCGTCGCGCCACAGACGGACGTCGCCATCGAGCTCGGCGGCGAGGACGCGAAGATCATCTACTTCACCGGCGGGCTGGAGGAGCGCATGAACGGCGTCTGCGCGGGCGGCACCGGCTCGTTCATCGACCAGATGGCGGCGCTGCTCCAGACCGACGCGACCGGCCTCAACGCCGAGGCGGCGCACTATCAGCAGCTTTATCCCATCGCCGCGCGCTGCGGCGTGTTCGCCAAAACCGACATTCAGCCGCTCATCAACGAGGGCGCGACGAAAGCCGACCTCGCCGCGTCCATCTTCCAGGCGGTGGTCAACCAGACCATCTCCGGCCTTGCCTGCGGCAAACCCATCCGCGGCTGCGTGGCGTTTCTCGGCGGGCCGCTGCACTTCCTGCCGGAGCTCAAAAACGCGTTTATCCGCACGTTGAAGCTGACGCCGGAGAACGTGGTCGACCCGGAGGAATCCCACCTCTTCGCCGCCCTCGGCGCCGCGCTGGAGTCCGCGGACGCGGAGGCGGCGGAGATCGACGCGCTGATCCGGAAGCTGGACGGCGGCGTTTCGATGGCGTTTGAGCTCAAGCGTCTGCCGCCGCTGTTTGCGGACGAGGCGGCGTACGACGCGTTCCGCGCGCGGCATGACCGCGCCGTGGTGCAAAAGGGCGAGCTTGCCGACTATTCCGGCGACTGCTTCCTCGGCATCGACGCCGGTTCCACCACCACGAAGCTCGCGCTCATCGGCGCGCGCGGCGAGCTGCTGTTCTCGTTCTACGCGAGCAATCAGGGCAACCCCATCCAGACCGCGAAAAACGCCATCGCGCAGCTCAAAGCCGCGCTGCCGGAGAGCGCCCGCATCGCGCGCTCCTGCTCCACGGGCTACGGCGAGGCGCTGCTCAAATCCGCCTTTGCCCTCGACGAGGGCGAGGTGGAGACCATCGCCCACACCACCGCCGCGGAGTTCTTCGACTCCGCCGTGGACTGCGTGCTGGACATCGGCGGGCAGGACATGAAGTGCATCAAGCTGAAAAACGGCTCCGTCGACACGGTGCTGCTCAACGAAGCCTGCTCGTCGGGCTGCGGCTCGTTCATTGAGAACTTCGCCTCGTCCCTCGGCTACACGGCGCAGGACTTTGCCAAGGAGGCGCTGTACGCGCGCAACCCCGTCGACCTCGGCACGCGCTGCACGGTGTTCATGAACTCCAACGTCAAGCAGGC
>CAMJGU010000155.1 GCA_946405325.1 uncultured Clostridia bacterium
CCGCAGCAGCTCCTGCCGCCGCGGGGAACCGGAGGCGAGCACGATATGTTTTGTAGAATCTTCCATGATTATTACCTTTTGTAATCAATTTACTCCACGCCGCGATAGAACAGCCCGCGGGTGAGATCGTCCGGCGCGCAGTCTGTGCCATCCCTGTGAGCGCGGAGGATCGCGGCGCACTGCTCCGGCGTCTCGGTCGTAAAGCGCAGGCGGGCATAGGTCAGACCGATGTCCTGCCAGTCGCTGCGCTTGCCGAGATAGAGCGTCTTGGCGTTCTCGATCTCGCAGCGTCCGCCGAACACGTCCAGCACCGGGAAGCACTCGCTCCGCCGGTCGGTCAGCGTGCGGAAAGGCCCCGCGTCGATTCGGTTGTCTATGATCATCAGCGGCAATCTGCCGTAGATCACCGCCTCGCAGGGGAGGCACTTTTGCAGGTCGCGGATCTGCTCGCGGCGCAGCTCAAAGGACACCGCCGCGCTGTCCAGCCCCTCGTCCTTGAGGAAGCGCAGGGCGGCGGAGTTGAATACGTTCAGCGATAATTCGCCGCATTTTTCCAAATCGTAATCGCGCACCAGCGTCAGATGACCCAGATTGCCCACGCCGACGGCGGATAAGCCTTGCTTACAGAGAACGGTCAGCAGCTCGCGCAATTTCGGCTCGTCCGCCGTGCGGTACACGCGGGGGAGAATGGCGCAGAAACGCGCCGAGGGGTAGCGGGTCAGGTCGACCTTGGCAAGCTCTTCGATGGGCATACCGATGCGCGCGGGGGCGCAGTCCACCAGCGCGTCGGTCAATTGCTCCGCGCGGTGCAGCGTCACGGTGAGCCGCGGCAGCTCCGCCGGATTCGGAACGCTCTCCGGCGCGGCGTAGGGAAGGCTGCGGCGCTTGGGCAGCGCGGTGCGCTCCGCTTCCAACGCGGCAAGCGCGTCGCGGCGCAGCGCATTGAGCGCGGCAGCGGAGACGGCAAGGCCGTCGTCCACGTCCACGGCGCAGTCGGAGACCGAGAACGCCGTGCCGCCGGTCTTGCGCAGCCGCGCGTCGATCTCCTCCGCCGTCAGGGCGCGGGTACGCGCCGCCTCGGGCTTGGGGCCGGTCGCGGTGACGGCGTTGCCGTCCTCGTCCGCTGCGCGGAGCGTGATCGCCTCGCCCGCGTGGAGCGCGGCGGAAAAGCGCACGGGCACCGTGCGCAGCCGCTCCTGCTCATAGTCTGCGCGCAGCCGCGCAAACCATTCCTCCGGCCAGCGCTCGGTCGCCGGACGCACGCCGAACATCGAGCGGTCGTGCTTGCCGGTATAGTAGCCGTCGGTGAAGCCGTCGCGGGAAAAGGCGGCGGCGAGCTGGGCGCGCTCCTCGTCGGTGGGTCTCCGGTGCTCGCGGAGCAGCCGGGCGTAGATGCCCGTCACCGCGGCGACGTACTCCGGGCGCTTCATGCGGCCCTCGAGCTTGAGGCACGCCACGCCCATGTCCTGCAATTCGGGGACGTAGTCCGCGAGGTTGTTGTCGCGCAGGCTCAACGGGTGGCCGCCGTTGTAGGGCAGGCGGCAGGGCTGGGCGCAAAGCCCGCGGTTGCCGCTGCGCTGGCCGATGACGGCGCTCATGGCGCACTGGCCGGAGACGCAGATACACAGCGCGCCGTGGACGAACACCTCCAGCTCGATGGGGCTTTTGGCGCACAGCTCCGCGATCTCGTCGCGGGAAAGCTCGCGGGAGAGCACTGCGCGGGTGATGCCGAGGCGCGCCGCCTCCTCGATGCCGGAGAGGGTGTGGACGGTCATCTGCGTGCTGGCGTGGAGCGGCACGTCCGGCGCGACGCGGCGGAGCGTGTCCAGCACGCCCCAGTCCTGCACCAGGATCGCGTCCACGCCCGCCTCGCTCGCGCCATGGGCGACGGAGGAGAGAGCGTGCAGCTCGCGGTCATTGACCAGTGTATTTAAGGTGAGATACACGCGGACACCGCGTAAATGACAGTAGGCGACCACGCCGCGCAGCTCGTCGAGGGTAAAATTGCGCGCGCCGCGGCGGGCGTTGAACTCGTCAACGCCCAAGTAGACGGCATTCGCGCCGTTTTGCACGGCGGCGATGAGCGCTTCGCGGGAGCCTGCGGGGGCAAGAAGTTCGGTCATGGGTTACCTCTTGGCGTTTTGCAGCTTGAACAGCTCTCGCTTCAATTCGCTGGCTTCGCTGCGGGCGCGGCTCGCCTCGTCGCTGTACTCCTTGAGCTGGGCGCGGAGCTTGTCCGTCGCCTCGCGCTCCTTGAACAGCTCGTCCGCGATGTTGACGGCGGCCAGTACCGCCGCGTCGCTGCGGCCGACCTTGGCGCTCTCCAGCAGCTCGCTGAGCTTGCCGTCCACGTAACCGCCGACCTTCTCCATGTAAGACGGCGCTTCCTCGGCAACGAGCGTGTAATCCTCGCCGCAGATGCTGACGGTGACTCGATTTTCCATGATCCTATCCCGTTCCTTTCCATCGGATTCCAAAAAGGCGCTATTCCACCTATTGATTCACTTGATACTATACCACGAAAGCTCTGTCGTGAAAAGGGAAATTTTCTTGTTTACGAAATTGCTGTTTTATTGTAGAATAATTAAGTTGCGAAGTGAAAGGAGGCGGACGCCGTGAGCGAGTACACGCTGCATCTCAAGCGCGAAGCGCCTATCACCCTAAGCGCGGACGAAGTGCGCCGCCTCATCGAGGGCCGCAACGGCGACGCGGCGCTGCTGTTTTTATGTCTGGCACGCCACAGCGCGTCGCAGCCGGAGCAGCTGCGCGCGGAGCTGGGGTGGAGCGAGCCGGAGTTCGCCGCCGCGGAGCGCGCGCTGCGCGCCATGGGGCTCATCGGCCCCGGCGAGGAAGCCGAGGCACCGCCGCAAAAGCCGCAAACCCCCGCCGCGCCGGAGACCGCCGTGCCGGAGTACAGCCGCGAGGACGTGGCGCGAAAGCTGGAGAGCGACGCGGCGTTTGCCGCGGTACTGCGCGAGGTCGAGCGCAAGCTGGGCCGGCTCAGCGACCCGTCGGTGCGAAAGCTGCTGGGGCTGTACGACTATCTGGGGCTGCCCGCGGACGTG
>CAMJGU010000156.1 GCA_946405325.1 uncultured Clostridia bacterium
ACGAGTCGGACGGCTCCGGCAAGTACGAGCTGCGGGTCAAGGACAGCGGCATCGGCATGTCGCCGGAGTTTGCCGAACGCGTGTTTGAGGCGTTTGAGCGCGAGCGCACCTCCACGGTCAGCGGCATCCAGGGCACCGGCCTCGGCATGGCGATCACCAAGAGCATTGTGGATATGATGGGCGGCACGATCGAGGTCATCACCGCGCCGGGCGCGGGCACGGAGTTCATCGTCCGCCTGACGCTGCCGCTGCAAAGCGGCACCGAAGGGGAGCGGGAGATCGAGGACGAGCAGCTGAGCGCGCCGGACTTCTGCGCCATGCGATTGCTGCTGGTGGAGGACAATGAGATCAACCGCGAGATCGCGCTGGAGATCCTCGGCGCGGCGGGCTTCACGCTGGAGACTGCCGAGAACGGACGCGAGGCGGTGGAGAAGGTCTCCGCCTCGACGCCGGGGTACTACAACGCCGTGCTGATGGACATTCAGATGCCGGTGATGAACGGTTATGAGGCGACGCGGGCGATCCGCGCGCTGGACGACGCCGCGCTCGCGTCGATCCCCATTGTTGCGATGACCGCAAACGCTTTCAGCGAGGATATCAAAAATGCAAAGGAGGCGGGCATGAACGCCCACGTCGCAAAACCGATCGACGTGGATAAGCTGATGAAAACGCTTGCGCAAATTTTGAGAAAGTAAGAAGAAACTCAGAAGCTGTGTGTATTTACCCGGGAGGAATCATGAAACGCGTTTCATTGCTTGCTTTGCTGCTCGCGCTGACCATGGCGCTCTGCGCCGCCTGCGGAAGCAAAACGGACTATCAGACCATGGAGATCAACGACGCGGCGGAGATGATCGCCGCGGACGACGGGCATCTGCTCGTCGACGTCCGAACCAAAGAGGAATTTGAGGAGAAGCATCTCCCCGGCGCGATCCTGCTGCCGGTGGACGACATCAAGGACGGCAAGCTGGAGCGCCTGCCGGACAAAGACCAGATCATTCTGCTCTATTGCAGGACCGGCCGCCGCGCGGAGGACGCCGCGGTGTATCTGGCGAATGAGGGCTATACCAATATCTATGAGATCGGCGGGATCATCGACTGGAAGGGTGAGACCGTCACCGGAAGCGAGACCTGATTCTACTTGAGAGCAGAGGAGGCGGGACCATGAAAAAAGCGGGCTATCTGCTGCTCATCATCGGCGCCTGCCTGATCCTCGGCGGCGTGGTGATCCTCAATCAGCACCCGCAGACGCTCAAGGCGCGGGAGCTGACGAAGATCGGCGTGGTGATGAACGGCAGCTTTGCCGACCGCAGCTATACGCAGGCGCAGTACGACGGCCTTGCGGAGGCGGCGGCGAACGTGGGCGTCAAGATCGACGCACGGGACAACGTCCCGGTGGACGATGACTTCCCGAAGCTGGTCGGCGAGATGATCGCAAACGGCTGCGAGGTCATTGTCTGCGACAACTATCTCTATGACGACTACCTGCTGGCGCTGGCGGAGGAGTACCCGGCCATCGAGTTTTACAACGGCTCCGGCACCGTGACGGCGGAAAACCTGTCGTCCTATCTGGGACGGCTCTATCAGGTGCGCTATCTCGCGGGCATCGTCGCGGGCGCGCAGACGCGGACGAACGAGATCGGCTATGTGCTCGCTTTTCTGACGCCGGAGACGGTGCGCCAGCTCAACGCCTTCACCATCGGCGTGAAAAAGGTCAACCCCGACGCGACGGTTTATGTCCGATGCACGGAGGACTGGAACGACGGCGAGAAGGCGGCGGTGGTCACCGCCGCGCTGCTGGACGCCCACGACATTGACGTGCTGAGCCAGCACGTGAACCCGCTCTCTCCCATGCGCGTGGCGGACGAGCGCGGCGTTTATACCGTCGGCTCGAATGTGGACAACCGCGCGCAGTTCCCGGACACCTGCCTGACCTGCTGCGTGTTCAACTGGGAGCCGTTCTTTGCCGCGCGCATCGACGAGATCGAGCGCAACCGCTCCGTCGGCAAGCATTACTGGGAGGGCGTGCGTACCGGCATGGTGGCTCTCGCTCCGCTGTCCGACGCGGTGAGCGAGGAAACAAAACAAATCGTTGACGCGGAGCTGGAACGCCTGCTGAGCGGCAGCTACGACGTGTTCTTCGGCCCGGTGACGGACAATACCGGCGTCGAGCGCGTGCACGCGGGGGAAAACCTCTCGGACGCGCATCTGCTCTATGAGATGAATTGGTTTGTGGACGGAGTGGTGATGGAATGAACGAGTCTGGCAAAATTCAATTTGCAGACCCGCGGGTGCGCCGTCTGCTCCGTACGCTCGCGCTGCTGCTGCTGGCGCTGGTGATGATCGGACTGTTTCTTTACATGCGCGTGAACGTTTTGCTCAACCGCTACATGGAGGTGCAGGGCGAGAAGCAGGCGGAGACGCTGGCAGAGCTGACGGAGCGCCAGTTTCAGGTGGAGCTGACCGCGCTCTACACCGTGGCGAGCGAGCTGACCCACATCGACGGCGACCGCACCGCGGCGCTGCGCGCGGTCGACGCGGCAAACAGCGACGCCCGGATCGGCGTGCAGTATATCAACGGCAGCCCCCTATACGGCCGCGCCTACAGCATCGACGACTTTCCCTGCATCGAGCGCGCCGTCCACGGCGAGAACGCGATCTCCTACTGCGCGGGCGAGGGGTTGATGTTCGCCGTGCCCGCCATGCGGGAGGGCAACGTCGCCTTTGTGGTCTACTGCCTCTACCCGGACGAGGTGCTGTATCAGCGCTTCGGCGTGAACAGCTACAGCGGCAGCGGCCGCACGCGCGTGGAGGACATGGACGACCGCGTGATCGTGACCTCGCTGCCGCCGGATTCCGCGGAGCATCTGGTTTTTGAGGAGCCCTCCGCCGCGCGGGGCATTCAGGTATTGGAGACCACGCTTTATACCTCAGGCAGCGCGGCGGCGTTCCGCAACACGAGCATCGGTGAGGTCATGCTCTACGCCGCGGTGATCGACGGCAGCGACTACCATCTGGTGGGCTATGTGCCCAAGGCGGTCGTCATGCAGGGCGTGCAGCGCATCA
>CAMJGU010000157.1 GCA_946405325.1 uncultured Clostridia bacterium
GCGACGCCAAGGTGGAGGCGAAGAAGGGCCTGTCCGCGTTCGAGGACATGGGCGACGACTAAAGACAAAGAGGCGACGTTTTTGAAACAATTTCGTTACGCACACCGGGGATTGCACGATCTCTCGCAGGGCATTCCCGAAAATTCGCTTCCCGCGTTCCGCCGCGCCATCGGGCGGGGCTTCGGCGCGGAGCTGGACGTGCATCTGCTCGCGGACGGCTCGCTCGCGGTGTTCCACGATTCCGACTTAAAGCGCATGACCGGACGCGACGGCGTCATCGAGAACCTGACTGCGGCGCAGCTTGCGGACTACCGACTGGGCGGCACGGAGGAGACCATCCCGCAGCTCCATCAGGTGCTCTCGCTGTTCGACCGCGCCAAGCTGCCGCTGGTGGTGGAGCTCAAAAGCTACCAGAACAACTACGCCGCGCTCGCCGCGCGGACGGTGGAGGAGCTGGACAAGTTCGGCGCGCCGTACGTCATGGAGTCCTTCGACCCGCGGTGCCTGCTGTGGCTGCGGAAGAACCGCCCCGAGATCATCCGGGGGCAGCTTTCGCAGGATTTCATCCACGGCGACCACTCCGGCATGGGCGAGAAGGCCGACCGGCTGCTGACGCACATGGCGTTCAACCGCTTCACCAAGCCCAACTTCGTGGCGTTCCGCTACGAGGATCGGGACTGCCCGAGCCTCCGCCGCGTCAAGCGGACGCACAGCGCGGTGGTGTTCTACTGGACGATCCGCTCCCGGGAGGACATGGAAGCCGCCGAGGCCGAGGGCGCACAGGTGATATTTGAGGGCTTTGTCCCATAAAAATATAACAAGAACGAAATACAATTAGGAAGTGACCAAATGGCAGAGAACACACAACCCCAAAAGCGCTGGGGCGACCGCAAGGACGCGACGCTGCTGCGCAAGGCGGACTCGATGCACTTCATCATGGGCGTCGTCTACCCCAACCGCCCCGACAACGAGGCGTACATCTCCGAGCGCATCGACCTGACCGCGATCAAGGAATACCTCGCGAAGAAGAACGTCGAGGGCATCGACTTTAAATACACGTTCTTCCACGTGATTTTGACGGGCTTGCTCAAGACCATCACGCTGCGCCCGAAGCTCAACCGCTTCTATAAGAACGAAAACTACTACCAGCGGCACGAGATCACCGCCGGCTTCACCATGAAAAAGAAGTTCGACGACCATGCCGAGGAGGGCCTTGCGTTCATCCACGGCAAGCCGGACGCCACCATCGACTCCATCCACGACGAGATCCGCGATCAGGTCACGGGCTACCGCGGCGGCAAGCACGACTCCACCGGCGACGCGATGGATCTCTTCAACAGCCTGCCGCGCTGGCTGAGTAAGACGATCGTCCACTTTCTCATGTGGCTGGACAAGCACGGCTGGGTGCCGCAGAGCCTGATCGCCAACGACGCCAACTACGCCAGCGTCTTTATCACCAACCTCGGCTCGATCAAGCTCAAGTGCGGCTATCACCACCTCTCCACCTGGGGCACGACCTCGCTGTTCGTGGTCATCGGGGAAAAGAAGTGGTCGCCGCTCTATGACGAGCACGGCCTCGTGAAGATGTACGAGTCGCTGGACATCGGCCTGACCGTCGACGAGCGCATTGCCGACGGCTATTACTACTCCAAGAGCGTCCGCCTGCTCAAGTACCTGCTCGAGCATCCGGAGGAGCTGGAAAAACCGCTGAGCGCGGAAGTTGATTTTGAATATTAAGGAAGGGTTTGAAATGAGTCAGATCACAGCAAAGACCCCGTGGAAGGATTCCATGGGCCAGGTGCCCATGCACCTGGATTACTTCGACGGTTCCATGTTCGAGGCGGTGGAGAAGATCGCCAAGCAGTATCCCAACCAGATCGCCTTTGACTTCATGGGCAAGTCGACCACCTACCGCCAGATGGTCATGGAGATCGAGCGCTGCGCCAAGGCGCTCAAGACCATCGGCATCCGCGAGAACGACAAGGTCACCATCGCCATGCCCAACTGCCCGCAGGCGATCTTCCTGTTCTACGCCGTCAACCTCGTCGGCGCCATCGCGAACATGATCCACCCGCTCTCCGCGGAAAAGGAGATCGAGTTCTACTTAAACGAGTCCGAAAGCGTGCTCGCCATCACGCTCGATCAGTTCTATGATAAGTTCGAGCGCATCCGCCAGAACACCAAGGTCGTGAACATCGTCATCGCCTCGGTGAAGGACGCGCTCTCGAAGCCCATCAAGGCGGGCTATATGCTCACCGCCGGGCGCAAGATCGAGAAGATCCCCGCCGACGCGCCGGTGCTGATGTGGAAGGACTTCCTGCGGCTCTCGAAGTCCTGCTTCTACAAGACCTACAAGGTCGAGCGCCACGGCGCCGACCCTGCCGTCATCCTCTACTCCGGCGGTACGACCGGCACGACCAAGGGCATCGTGCTCACCAACCGCAATTTCAATGCTTTGGGCCAGCAGATCGTCGCGACGAACCCCATGTTCCGCCCCGGCGACAAGATGCTCGCCGCCATGCCTCTGTTCCACGGCTTCGGCCTGGGCGTCTGCGTCCACTCCATGCTCTCGCAGGGCGGCCGCTGCATCCTGATCCCGCGCTTCACGCCCAAGTCCTACGCCAAGCAGATCACCAAGTACCACTGCAACTTCATCGCGGGCGTTCCCACGCTCTACGAGGCGCTGCTGCGCCTGCCGGGCATGGACCGCGCGGACTTCTCCAGCCTCAAGGGCGTGTTCTCCGGCGGCGACAGCCTGTCGATCGAGCTGAAGAAGAAGTTTGATAAGTTCCTCTACGACCACAAGGCGGTCATTCAGGTGCGCGAGGGCTACGGCACCACCGAGACCGTCACCGCCTGCTGCCTCACCCCGCCGCACATGCACAAGGAGGGCAGCATCGGCATCCCGTTCCCCGACACCTACATCAAGATCGTCGAGCCGGGTACCGACCGTGAACTGCCCTACGGCGAGGAGGGCGAGATCCTGCTCGCCGGTCCCACCGTCATGAAGGAGTACATGAAGCACCCCGACGAGACGGCGAACACGCTGC
>CAMJGU010000158.1 GCA_946405325.1 uncultured Clostridia bacterium
TGTCGATCCCCGTCATCGCCAACGGCGACGTGTTCGAGCCGGAGGACGCGGTGCGTATCCTGCACTTCACCGGCGCGGACATGGCGATGATCGGCCGCGGTGTGTTCGGCAACCCGTTTTTGTTCGAGCGCGCACAGGCGGCATTGGAGGGGCGCGAGATCCCTCCCCTGCCATCGGTGGCGGAGCGCTTCGCCGTCGCCGTGCGGCAGATCGAGCTGAGCGCGCGGTACCGCAACGAGCGCACGGCGCTGCTCGAGGCGCGGCGTCACTGCTGCTGGTACTTAAAAGGCGTGCCCTACGCGAATTATTATAAGGAGCAGATCGTGAAAATGGAGACGCTGGAGGACTTATACAAGGTCGCCGAAGGCGTGAAGAGAGACCTGCGCGATTAAAAAGGCTCCCTTTGGGAAAGGGAGCTGTCAGCGAAGCTGACTGAGGGATCGGCGACAGCATCGATGCCCTCGATCCCCCACCCGCTTCGCGGGAGCCCCCTTTTCGAAAGGGGGCCTTGCGAGGGAGCGGCTTGTAAGGAAGTGAGATAATTATGGAAGAAAAAGACCTGATCCTGCGATGTCAGCAGGGGGACGAGGCGGCGTTCGAGGCGCTGATCCACCTGCACGAGAAAAAAGTCTATGCCCTTTGCCGCCGCATGTGCCGCAGCGAGGATGACGCGCTCGAGGCGGCGCAGGATACGTTCCTCGCCGTCTGGCGCGGCATCGGCAGCTATCGCGCCGACGCGCAGTTCTCGACCTGGCTCTATCGTCTTGCCACCAACGCCTGCCTTGACCTGCTGCGGCGGGAGAAGAAGCACGGCGGCGAGGTATCGCTGGACGACGAGGAAGCGCCGGTCGAGCCGCGCTCCACCGCGCCGCAGCCCGAGGAAGCCGTGGAGCGCGAGGAGACGCAGCGCTTGGTGCGCGAGGGGCTGTACGCCCTGCCCGATCACTACCGGCAGGTGCTGATCCTGCGGGAGCTGGAGCAGCTCTCGTACACGGAGATCGCCGAGGCGGCGCAGCTGGACGTGGGCACGGTGAAGTCCCGCATCAGCCGGGCGCGGCAGGCGCTGCGCAATTATCTGGCGGCAAGCGGGAACTTTTTTGACCGCGACGCGTCAAAGAAAACAGACGGAAAGGGGGCGGAGACACGATGAACCATGACGAATACAAAGAAAAGCTCTCCGCTCTGCTGGACGAGGAGCTGGACGAGCGCGAAAAAGCCGAGGTGTTGGCGCATTTGAACGTCTGCGAGGCTTGCCGGACTTATTTAATAGAATTAACTGCCGTCCATAACGCGCTAAGCCGCATGGATACGACATCCGTGCCGGAGGGCTTCGCGGCGGGCGTCATGGCAAGGCTGCCCGAAAACGAGTCAAAAAAGTCGATTAAATCAGTCGATAACGCGAAAAATGCCCCAAAACTGACTCCGCGCAGCCACAATCGGCGGATGATCGCGTCCGTTGCCGCCGCGGCAGCGGTGCTGGCGATCGTCAGCGTGCCGCGGATGTTCCGCATGGGCGGTGCGGCGCCGGAGTCCGCGTCCAGCCTGCAAAACGGGGCGCTCTACGGCGCGTCGGGCAGCACAAGCAGCGCCGCGGCGGAGGCGTTCCCGACGGAGAGCGCCGAGGAAGAGGCCCCCCTGATAGCGGCGGACAGCGCGCCGATGCTGGCGATGGAGGCTCCCGCGGAGATGGCGGAGGAGTTCAACACCACCTCTGTCGGGGACGCGCTGGACGGCGGCTCGGTGATGGAGAGCAAGTCCACGGTCACCACCGCGCTTCCGGAGGCGCGAGCGCTCATGGAAGCGGACGAAGAACTGCCTGTGCTGACGCTGACGGGCGACGGCGCGGCGGAATGGCTCGCGGAGCACGGCGAAGCGCTGGGCGACGGGCGCTGGCTGGTGAGCGTCGAGGACGTGAACGCCCTGCCCGACACGCTGGAGCTGATCGCCGAAGACGACGTTCAGCGCCCGACGGACGGGATGCTCGTCATCACCCTCGCGGAAGCGGAGGCGACGCCATGATCGGACAACAGGTATTGCTCTACTTCGCCATTCTGATTTTCATCATCTATGCGACGGTGTACTTCGGCGTGCGCCGCAAGCAGGAGCGCATGTTCGCGGTCATGGCGGCGGCGTGGGTGGTCATCATCGACCAGTACGTCAAGCGCGCCGTGGTGCAGACGCTCGCCCTCGGCGAGACGGCGGAGCTGCTGCCGGGGCTGCTGAGGCTCCAGCGCGTCCACAACTACGGCGCGGCGTGGAGCAGCTTCTCCGGCGCGCGCTGGCTGCTCATCGGCGTGACCGGCGTGGGCATCGCGGCGATTTTTTGGCTGGTGACGACCATCGTGCGCCACCCGCTTGGCGTGTGGTCGCTGTGGCTCGTCATCGGCGGCGGCATTGGCAACCTCATCGACCGCGTGGTAAACGGCTACGTGGTGGACATGCTGGCGACGGAGTTCATCAACTTCCCCGTGTTCAACATCGCGGACATCTTCGTCACCTGCGGCACCGCAGCCGCCGCGGTGTACTACCTCAAGTATTATGACAAATCCGACGCGAAAAACTGGGAGAACCGCCATGGAACCCATCGTTCTGACAACGGAAACCGGGAGCAGTAAGCGCCTTGACGCGTTTCTCGCGGAGAGCGTTGAGGAGCTGACCCGCGCCGCCGCCGCGCGGCTGATCGAGGGCGGCATGGTGCGGGTCAATGGGAAACCCGCCTCCAAGAGCTGTAAACTCACCGGCGCGGAGACGGTGTCCGTCACGCTGCCGGAGCCGGAGCCCATCGACGCCGTGCCGCAAAACATCCCGCTGGACGTGGTGTACGAGGACGACGACGTGATCGTGGTCAATAAACCATCGGGATTGGTCGTACACCCCGCGCCGGGGCATCCTGACGGCACGCTGGTCAACGCCCTGCTCTACCACTGCGGCGACTCGCTCTCCGGCGTGGGCGGCGCGCTGCGGCCGGGCATTGTGCACCGCATCGACCGGGACACCAGCGGTCTGATCATCGCCGCGAAGAACGATC
>CAMJGU010000159.1 GCA_946405325.1 uncultured Clostridia bacterium
CCGCCGTACCAGGTGTTGATGATGGTCGCCTCGCGGGAGGTGATGTTGAAGAGGACCGCGGTCTCGGAGTTGAGGCCCAGTTCCTTGTAGTTCTCGACCTTCGCCTTGCTCGCGTTGTACACCACGAAGTCCGGCTCGAAGTTCTCCAGCTCCTTCTCGGTGGGCTGGATGAACATGTTCTTGACGAAGTGCGCCTGCCAGGCCACTTCCATGATGAAGCGGACCGCCATGCGGGTATCCTCGTTGGTGCCGCAGAACGCGTCGACAACGAACAGGCGCTTGTTGCTCAGCTCCTTCTTCGCGATCTCCTTGCACGCGTTCCAGGTCTCGATGGAGGCAACGTGGTTGTCGTTCTTGTATTCGGGGGACGTCCACCACACCGTGTCCTTGGAGTTCTCGTCCATGACGATGAACTTGTCCTTGGGCGAGCGGCCGGTGTAAACGCCGGTCATGACGTTGACCGCGCCCAGCTCGCTGACCTGGCCCTTGTCGAAGCCGGTGAGCTCCGGCTTGGTCTCTTCCTCGAAGAGGAAGTCGAAGGACGGGTTGTGGATGATTTCGGTGGTGCCGGTAATGCCATATTTGGTAAGATCCAGCTTTGCCATGTGTGATTACCTTCCTTTTTGAAATATAGGTCTGTCCATACAGCTTGACAATACCCTATTTTACCACACCCTGCCATAATATCAAGCCTTTCTTTTACAAAAATGAAAGAGCGGCGCCTCGGACTTGCAAAATCGCCGCTGCGCGCCGATTGCTGACAGATGATTGACAAGGGGCGCCGAATCTGCTATGATTTACTATTGTAAAATAGGTATTTTATCCGGGTAAGGAGACCAAAGTGGAACGATTCAACAGCAAACAAATGACGGCCCTGCTGCTTGCGGGGGCCATGTGTCTGTCGGCTCTGGTCGGCTGCGGCGCGAAGGAAGCGCCCGCCGCGTCCACGCAGCCGCAGACGGAAACCGCGGCGGAAGCGCCGCAGAAGGAAGAAACGGCGACGGAAGAAGCCGCCGCGCCTGCGGAGGAGACGGCTGGCGCGCCGGAGGAAGCTCCCGAAGAGACGGAGGAGCTCGACCTCGACGGCGCGGACGGCAGCACCGGCCCGGACGTGGAGTTAGGCGCGCTGCTGGACGAGGGCGTGCCGCTGGCGGCGTCGCCCGCGATGGGCACCGTGCTGACGCCGGAGGCGCCGGGCAAGCAGACCAAGTCCAACAGCAGCGCGGTCATCGACTACTCCAACTCCCAGGACGGCTACATCATGGTCAAGTGGAGCGCGGGCGGCACGCCGAAGGTCAAGGTGCTCATCAAGGGGCCGAACGCCGGCAAGGGCACCTATGACAGCTACCAGTACAACCTGCGCACCGACGGACAGTACGAGGCGTTCCCGCTCTCCGACGGCAGCGGCAAGTACACCGTGGGCGTTTACAAGAACACCTCCGGCACGCAGTACGCGACCATCAGCACCGCGAGCATCGACGTCAAGCTCACCAATGAGTTTGTGCCGTATCTGCGCCCGAACCAGTATGTGACCTACGCCGAGGGCAGCGAGACGGTCAAGAAGGCCGCGGAAATCTGCGCGGGGGCGACGGACAATCTGGATAAGGTCGAGAAAGTCTATGAGTATGTGGTGAAGAACGTCACCTACGACAAGCAGAAGGCCAAGACCGTCAAGAGCGGCTATCTGCCGGTGGTGGACGACACGCTCAAGACCAAGAAGGGCATCTGCTTCGACTACGCGGCGCTGATGTCCGCCATGCTCCGCTCCCAGAACGTGCCGGTCAAGCTGATCGTCGGCTACACCGGCGACGTGTACCACGCGTGGATCAACGTCTGGAGTGAGACCGAGGGGTGGATCGAGAGTAAGATCTACTTCGACGGCAAGGAATGGAAGCTGATGGACCCGACGTTTGCCTCCAGCGGCAAGCAGAGCGCGAGCATCATGGAGTACATCGGCAACGGAAGCAACTACTCCGCGAAATATCAGTATTAAGTTTCAAAAAAAGCGGCACCGCCGCTTTTTTTGAGGGAGAGAGGAACATCAATTGAGTACGAACAAAGCCCATATTCCGGAACTGTACTTACCCGTTTTCTGTCGCGAGCTGCATCAGCTGGTGCGCTCCGGCATCCCGGCCGCGGAGGGGCTGAGCCTCCTGCGCGAGGACGAGACCGACCCCGAGGTGCTCTCGTGGCTGGAAGAATTATGTAAACTCACCGACGAGGGGATGCCGCTGGCGGAGGCGCTGTCCGAGACCAAGGCGTTCCCGACCTACATGACCGACATGGTCTCGCTGGCGGAGCAGACCGGCCGCTTGGAGGACACGCTGCTGTCGCTCCAGCACCACTACGAGCGTCAGATCCGCATGAAGTCGGAGATCCGCGGCGCGGTGACGGTGCCCGTGGTGCTGCTGATCGTCATGATCGCGGTGGTGCTGCTGCTCATCACGCAGGTGCTGCCGGTGTTTGACCGCACCTTCGCCCAGCTGGGCGTCAGCATGGGCGGCGTCGCGGCGGGCATGATGCGCGCGGGCAACGTGCTGGCGAAGGCGGGCACGGGCATCGCGGCGGTGCTGGCGGTGATCGCGGCGGCGGGTCTGGTGGTCGGCTTCGTGCCGAGCCTGCGCGGCAAGTTCACCGGCTGGTTCAACCGGAGCTTCGGTGGTCGCGGCGTACTGGGCCAAATGGCGGTGTCCCGCTTTGCCTCTGCCATGGCGATGTCCACGGCGAGCGGCCTTGCGATGGACGAGTCCGTGGATCTCGCAGCAAAGCTCTGCGGCGGTGCGAAGGAGATCGACGAGAAGACGGCGAAGTGCCGCGCGGCGATCGACGAGGGCGCGAGCCCCGCGGACGCGCTGGCGGACTGCGGCATGTTCACAAGCCGCGACTGCCGTCTGCTGAAGCTGGCGGAGCGCACGGGTAACTTGCCGGAGACGCTGGAGGATCTGGCGGCGCGGCAGGAGGAGGAGAGCATGCGGCGCATCGA
>CAMJGU010000160.1 GCA_946405325.1 uncultured Clostridia bacterium
ACGTGCAGCCGCCGCAGCGCGGCGCAGAGCGCGTCGATGCGCGTCGTCGCCATCAGCAGGAACGACGCCATCAGGCAGAACGTGCCCTTGCCCATCAGCGTCACCATGGAAATGACGCCGCCGGAGACGGTCACACCGCCGAGCGTCAGGTACGGCGCGCGGTCAAAGAGCGGGTTGAACAGTCCGACCGCCAGCACCAGCGGCAGCACAAAGCGGAGCTTGCGGAAACAGGTGCGCACCGGTATGCCGCTGACTTCAAACAGCAGCACTGGCCAGAGCACCATCGGCACAAGCCCCGCGAGGTCGTATTTGCCGAACGACACCACGACCACGATATATCCAATTGTGGCGAAGAGCTTCGCGAGGGGACAGAGCGCGTGGACAGGGGAATCCCCCGCCGCCAGCGCGTCCATCTCGTGCAGCTCCCGCAGCGCCTGTTCGGCTTTGTTCATGGCAATATCCTTTGAAAACGGGGCGTCTTGCGACGCCCCGCTCGTTACGCTGCCTTTTTCTTGCGGAAGAAGCCGCCGACGAAGCAGATCAACACCGCGACGCCCGCCACCATTGCCGAGCCGACGAGCCCGGAGACCGTCGTGCCCGCGGCGCTGTCACTGTCCGCAAAGGCGTAGTCGGGCAGGAACGAGGTGGACTCCTGGATCGCCGCCGCCGTGTCCGCCGCGCTGCTGGCTACGCCGAAGTCCTCTTCATCGAGACCCATGTTGGCGCTGTAGCCGGCTTCCTCGTTGCCGAAGAGCGCCCATTCGAGGCCGTCGGGGTTGGAGCTCGCGAGGAGCGACAGCCCGCCGCCTACGACGGCGGCAACGACCGCGAGAATGGCGATGGTCGCCTTCAGCGAGCGCTTCGCCGCGCCGGTGGGCTTCACGTCGCGCAGCAGCTCAGGCCGGGACTCGTAGACGAACACCAACACCGCCGCCGTCACCACGCCCTCGATGAGGCCGATGGCGAGGTGGATGGGCTGCATCAGCGCGACAAACGCGCCGAACGGCAACTCTGTGATGCCGGAGAGCGTGGTTTCCAGCACGACGGAGAACGCGCCCAATTGCAGCGTCAGCACGCAGCCGACGATCGACGCGAGAATGATCCGCACGCGGGTGCTTATGCCGGATCTCGATTGCATGATTGGTCGCCAAATCAGATAATACCCGACGAAGCAGCCGTAGAACGCCATGTTCCAGATATTGGCGCCCAGCGCCATCAGCCCTCCGTCGGCAAAGAAGAGGCATTGGATCGTCAGAATCACGATCATCGAGAGGAATCCCGCCTGCGGGCCCAGCAGCGCCGAGAGCAGCATGCCGCCGCACATGTGGCCGGAGGAGCCGGTGCCGGGAATGGTGTAGTTGATCATCTGCCCCGCGAACACCAGTGCGGAGGTGACCGCCATGGTGGGCAGCTTCTGCGGCTCGTCGTCCGTTTTCAGTTGATGGATGGATACGCCCGCCGCCGTCGCGGAGGCCGCGTACATCGTTGCCGCCACCGCCGGAGCGAGCAGCGCGTCTGCCATGTGCATCAAAACACCTTCTCTTTCTTGAATTGCCTATATTATATTTTTGAAAGGATCGCGCCGCAAGCCCCCTGGGGGGATAAAAATTCTGCCGCGTCGGACAAGGCGCGGCAGAATATCAGGTTTTTGCCTGTTTTTGCAGATTATAGATCAGCAGCGCGGCGGACACCACGACCAGCACCGCGGAGAGCGCCTGCGACACGCGCACCGGCGCGCCGAAGAGCGTCACGCCGAACAGGTACAGGCTGTCCTCACGCAGTCCCTCGATCCAGACGCGGCCGAGGCCGTACCAGAGGAAGTAGCACAGGAAGTTCTGCCCGTCAAACTTGCGGTGCCGGGACAGTATCCGCCAGATGAGCAGGAACCCGACGAGGTTCCACAGGCTCTCGTAGAGAAACGTGGGGTGTACGTCGTAGAATTCGCCCGTCGTCGCCCACAGGCGCATGCGCCAGGGCACCGTCGTCACTGCGCCGAAGGCCTCGCGGTTCATGAAGTTGCCCCAGCGCCCGAGGATCTGGCCGATGAGCACGCCCATCACCAGATCGTCCATCACGGCGAGGTAGGAGAATTTCTTCACGCGGCTGAGGACATACACCGTCAGGAAGCCCGCGATGACGCCGCCGTAGATGGCGAGGCCGCCATCCCAGATGCGCACCATCTTGCCGAAGTTCAGCGACCCGTCGGCATTTTTGTAGAGGTCGAGGTAGAAGATGACGTAGTACAGCCGCGCGCCGAGGATGCCGATGGGCATGCCCCAGAGCACGGAGTCCATGATGTTGTCCTCGGTGAGACCGAACTTGTGCGCCTGCTTGGAGCAGAACGTCAGCCCCAGCAGCAGGCCCAGCGCAATGAAGATGCCGTACCAGTAGATGCCGTTGCCGACGTCCAGCGCCTTGGCGTCGGCGGTGAACTGCCAGTCGCCGAACAGGCCCGGAAACGCGATGGGCGAGGTGTTGCGGATGATGTCCTTGAGGCTCATGCGCTCGCCTCGCTTTTCGGCACCAGCATGGAGATCGCACGGCGCTCCTCGACGATGTTTTCCCGCAGGAACGCCTCGATGTCCGCCTTGGTGATGGAGTCATAGACCTCCGGGAAGCGGTAGGGGTCGAAGCCGCGGAAGTAGCCGTCTGCCATGCCAACGGCGATGTTCTCAAAGGAATTGAGCGAGCGCAGCGACGCACCGAAATTCGCGCGGCGGATCTGCTGATAGTAGGTCTCGTCCACGCCCTCGCGGCCAAGGCGCGCCGCCTCGTCCATGATGGCCTGGGAGACCTTCTCCGGCTCCTTGCACTCGCCGCCGGCGAAGAGATACGCCACACCGGGGAGCTGATCGAAGTCGCCGCCGAAGCTGCCGTTGATGAGCCCCTCGTCGTAGAGCCGCATATAGAGCGGGGAGGAGTCGCC
>CAMJGU010000161.1 GCA_946405325.1 uncultured Clostridia bacterium
GAAACGAATTGAATAAGGTATATGGGGGAATTCCCGAGTGGCCAAAGGGGGCAGACTGTAAATCTGTTGTCAGTGACTTCGGTGGTTCGAATCCACCTTCCCCCACCAAGAAAAGAGACACGCTTTTGCGTGTCTCTTTTCTTGGTATAGGTATTCGGAAGGTGGATTCGAAAGCCGGCTCTTGGCAACGTGCCGGTGGCACGTTGCAACCGGCGTGGCTTTCGCCGCAGCGAAAGCGAATCCACCTTTGTCAGTTTGGCAGCGGCATCCCCTCTCGAGCTCACCCCATGCGGCCTTACACCGCAGCGAAAGCGAATCCACCTTGACAATCCCCGCAACCGTGATAGAATACTCACACTATTTATATATAAAGGAGCGCAGTCATGCTTCATAAAGCCCTGCAAAATCGCTGGACGCGCCTTGCCATCGGCATCCTCGGCACGTTCATCAACGCGTTTGGCGTCAACTACTTCATCGTCCCGATGGGCCTCTTCAGCGGCGGAATCCTCGGCGTCAGCCAGCTGCTGCGCACGCTCATCACGCAGCACATCGCCATGCCCGCGGGAGTGGACCTCGCCGGTATCCTGTACATGGCGCTGAACCTGCCGCTCATTCTGCTCGCGTGGAACGCGCTGGGTCGCGTGTTCGTGGTGCGGACGCTGATCTGCACGCTCAGCTCATCGTTCTTCTACTCGATCCTGACCTCGCCCGCGACACCGATCCTCGAAGAGCGCATCGCCTGCTGCCTCGTCGGCGGCATCATCGGCGGCTTCGGCCTGGGCCTGACGCTGACCTGCGGCTGCTCCAGCGGCGGTCTGGATATTCTCGGCCTCTGGCTCACCAAGCGCGGCAGCCACTTCACGGTGGGTCGCTTCTCCGTCAGCTTCAATGTGGTGCTGTACTCGATCTGCGCGATCCTCTTCGACCTGCCCACCGCGCTCTACTCCGTGATCTACAATGTGATCTCGTCGCTCATGGTGGACCGTGCGCACCAGCAGGGCATCTCCGTGCAGCTGATGATCTTCACCCGCGACGAGGACCCCGAACTGCCGCAGCACATCATGCGCGAGCTCAACCGCGGCGTGACCTACTGGGAGGGCATGGGCGCCTACACCGGCAAGCCGATCCGCGTCATGTGCGTCGCGGTGTCGAAGTTTGAGGTGGAGGATCTGCGCCGCATCGTCACCGAGCTCGACCCCCACGCTTTTTTCATCGTGCAGGAGGGCGTGCGCATCGAGGGCAATTTCATTCGCAAAATCGGATAACATATCGCAAAAGCCCCGCCATGCGCGGGGCTTGCTTTTTGCACTTGGTTGTGCTACCATGCATCTGATTGTTTACAACCAAAATTTGCATAAGGGGATATGTGGATGTTTACCGACAATTACTTTAACCGCCTCAATCTCCCGCAGGACGTGCATGACGCGCTCGCCAAGTGCCGCGTCATCGCCTACGCCGAGACCCACGAGGAGCTGGAGGAGATGGTCTACGGGCCGACGCGCACCTCCCGCTACGACGTGCAGTACATGATCGAGGGCCGCATGAACAAGGAGGCGGAGGTCGTGCGCTGCAAGAACGGCTGCGCCGCCAACTTCATGGAGGACTACATGCGCCGCCGCGACCCGAACACCATGACCATCGGCGACGATCTGCCCACGGACAAGCCCCGCTTCAAGGACCGCTTCGGCTACGACTTCTCCAAGCTCCGCGCCGAGACGCTGGAGTGGCTGTCCCAGCAGATGATCCTGCTGCTGCCCTTTACCGCGGGCGACCGCGTCCACGGCAGCCCGAGCCTGCTGGTCTGCCCGATCAACGCGACGTTCTTCGCGCTGGGCCTCGCCAACATGCAGGGCTTCGTGAGCATCATGGACATTCCGGAGAATTACACCCCGCGCTCCATCATCTACGTCGCGCCGCCGTTCCGCCAGACGCACTTCGAGGGCAAGCAGATCGTGGTACACAACCGCAGCAAGGATCTCCACGAGGTCTTTTCCTACAACCTCTATCCCGGCCCCAGCGCCAAGAAGGGCGTGTTCTCCATTCTGCTCGACATCGGCGAGCAGGAGGGCTGGGTCTGCTGCCACGCCAGCGCGGCGATGCTGGAGACCCCGTACGAGAACGAGGTCGTGTTCATGCACGAGGGCGCGTCCGGCGGCGGCAAGAGCGAGATGCTTGAGGACTTCCACCGCGAGGACGAGAACCGCGTGCTCATCGGCACCAGCACGGAGACCGGCGAGAAGTACTACATCACCGTCCGCGAGAGCTGCAAGATCTACCCCATCGCGGACGACATGGCGTGCGCGTACAAGGATATGCAGGACCCCGAGAGCGGCAAGCTGACCATCGTGGACGCCGAGGACGGCTGGTTCCTGCGCATGGACGGCGACAACGCCTACGGCGACAACCCGCCGTATGAAAAGGTGTCCATCCACCCGCCGAAGCCCCTGTCGTTCTTCAACATCGAGGGCATTCCCGGCGCGACGGCGCTCATCTGGGAGCACACCGTGGAGTCCAACGGCAAGCCCAACTCCAACCCCCGCGTCATCATCCCGCGTACGATGATCGACAACATCGTGCCCGACGACCGTCCCATGGAGGTCGACGTGCGTTCCTTCGGCGTGCGTATGCCGCCGAGCAGCGCCGCGAATCCCAACTACGGCGTCATGGGCATGCTGCAAATCATCCCGCAGTCGCTCGCGTGGGTGTGGCGTCTGGTCTCCCCGCGCGGCTTCAATAACCCCAGTATCGCGGATACCGCCGCGGGCAGCGGCCTCAAGGCGGAGGGCGTCGGCTCCTACTGGCCGTTCGCCACGGGCAAGAAGGTCACGCAGGCGAACCTGCTGCTCCAGCAGATCATGGCGGCGCCCAACACGCTCAACGTGCTGATCCCGAACCAGCACATCGGCGTGTA
>CAMJGU010000162.1 GCA_946405325.1 uncultured Clostridia bacterium
GCCGTTTCCTCGTTCTACCGCGACGCGCTGGCGAACTCCTTCCTCGGCAACGTGCCGTCGGCGAAGCCCGCCGTCACAAAGGACGCCGCCGCCAAGACACTCAAGGACACGCTCAAGCTGGAGCTGATCTACGTTGCGGACGAAGCCAGCGAGTCCCGCGCCGTGCTGCGCTACGTCCCCAAGGACTACCAGGAGCAGTACGTCGACGCGCAGACCGGCAAGCTGGTCAAGCCCGACGGGGATATGGTCATATTCAACGGCGCATCCCCCGCCGCCACCGAGGAGGACGCCGCGGACGCCGACGGCTCCCTGCGCGCGCTGACGCAGGCGGAGCTGAGCGGCATCGAAAAGCTCGAGGGCGTGCTGGACAGCGCCGCGCTGGACAAGGCGATCCGCGCCGAAAGTGCGTATAAGCTCGACGGTTTCTCCCTCTCCCGCGCCAACTACCGGCTGGTCAAGGAGAACGACGCCGAGCGCGTGCTCTGCACCGTTTCCTACGCCGCGCCCGAGGACAAGGACGGCTACGTCGCCACCCGCAGCTTCACCGTGGATGCGCGCAGCGGCAAGGTGGAGTCTCTCTACTCCTACGGCCGCTGGGATAAGGACGTGAAGAGCGCCGTCGCCCTCGCCGCCGCGCAGAACGCCGCCGGGGCGTTCCTCAATCGCTTCACCGACCGCGCGGGCGCGTTCGCGCTCTACAGCACTGAGGATCGCACCGCCGACGGCGCGCCGAGCTACGGCTTCACCTTTGCGCGCAAGGTGAACGGGTACTTCTTCCCCGCCAACAGCTGCACCGTCCAGATCGACCGCGTGAGCGGCGCGGTGGTCGGCGTCAGCTATGCGTACGACGAGAAGATCGCGTTTGACGCCACCGACGGCGTCGTCAGCGAAGCCGCCGCGCTGGACGCGTGGATGGACACCTACGACGTGGTACTCGCCTACCGCTCCCAGCCCAAGGAGCTGAGCAAATCCGTCCCCGCCGAGGCGAAGCTCATCGACATCGGCTACCGCAGCTTCCGCACGCTGCTGCTCACCTACGGTCTCGAGCGCGAGGGCTACTTCCCCGGCATCGACGCCAAGACGGGTAAACCCGTGGAGCTCCCGCAGTCGGACGGCAAGCTCGCCTACAACGACGTGGCGAAGCACTGGGCGGCGAAGGAGATCAACACGCTCGCGGAGTGCGGCGTGGGCTACGCCGCCGAGGCGTTCCGGCCCGACAAGCAGCTCACGCAGTGGGAGCTGGTCGCGCTGATCGCGTCCAGCCGCGGCTACTGCGTCGACGTGGACAACGCCCCCGCCGAGGAGCGCGACAACGTCTACGAGACCGCCTACCGCATGGGTGCGCTGACGCGCGCGGAGCGCAAGGACGACGCCGCAGTGACGCGCGGCGACGCCGTGAAGATGCTCTTAAACGCCGCGGGCTACGGCCCGGTCGCACGACTGGGCGGCATCTTCACCTGCTCGTTCCGCGACCGTGCGGCGATCCCCGCCGCCGACCTCGGCTATGCCGCGCTGGCCCAGGGCTTCGGCGTCGTGACCAACGACCGCTATAACGCGAGCGGCGCGATGACCCGCGCCGTCGCCGCCGTGATGCTCTACCGGCTCATGCAGCGCGAGGCATAAACGCACAGCAAAAAAGGACGCCTGTCGGCGTCCTTTTTTATTGCAGAAATACCATCAAAACCGGAATGACGAGGAAGCTTGCCAGCGCCGTGATGGCGGCGCCCTGCGCGGCAAACTGCTCGTCCGCGCCGTACTCCGACGCGGCGACCACGGCGATGGACACCACCGGCATCGCGGATTCGATGACGAACACGCCCCGCGCCAGCGGCGGCACCTCGATGAACGCGCACGCGAGGAGGAAGAACAGCGGCGCGATCACGAAGCGGAACGCGATCACAATGGCGAGGTCGCGATCCACGCGCAGGCGGCGAAACCCGATCTCATAGATGATCTGCCCCGTGATGAGCAGCGCCAGCGGCGAGGTGATCTGATTCATATACCGGCAGTACGACGCGACCAGCGGCGGCAGCTGGATGTTGCAGAGCACCAGAATGTAGCCGAGAACAATGGCGATCACAGTGGGCGAGGTCAGGAACTTGACGAACATCCTGCCGGACAGCGGCTCGACCTCTCCCGCCCAACGGATGAAGCCGAGGCCAACCACCTGCGTGTACACGGTGCTGACCATATAAAACAGCATCACATAGGGGACGCAGTCGTCGCCGAACAGCTCGCGGCACATGGCATAGCCGATCAGCAGCGAGTTCGACATGCAGCACGCCATGATGAACACGCCGAAGCGCTTGCGCGGGATCCTCAGCACGCGCCCGATCACAATGGCGACCGCGTAGTTGCACGCAATGCACACCAGCGGGATCAGCAGCAGAACGTGCGAGCGCGCGACCATTTCCCGCGTGAGGTTGGTGGTCAGCCCGTAGACGCAGGTGCAGGGCAGCGCGATGGTCATGACGAACTTGTTGAGGAAGTGCTTCGCCTTCGTCGTCAGCCAGCCGAGCCGCGCGCACAGATATCCCGTCGCCGTCAGCAGCAGCACCACCGTCACCGACTGGACGGAGTTCAGAAAGCTTGCCACGATCCGCCCCTCAGCGGCCGAGCCGCCGTTCCATGGCGGTCACATCTTTGTCCTTCTTGAGCAGCACGCCCGCAAATGGGATCTCCTTGGTGATGCGCTTGGGGTCGATGCCGCCGAGCTCCAGCGCGCGGATCCAGTCCACCAGCTCGCTCGTCGACGGCTTCTTCTCGATGCTGTCAATGCCGCGCAGGAAGTAGAACGCCTCCATCGCCTGCTTCAAGAGCGTCTCGTCCAGCTTGTCGAAGTGGACGCGGACGATCTTCTCCATCTGCTCGGGGTCGGGGAAGGCGATGTAGTGGAAGATGCAGCGGCGCA
>CAMJGU010000163.1 GCA_946405325.1 uncultured Clostridia bacterium
TAGTAGCAGCCCACGGGGGAGAGGATCACGACGAACAGGCAGCGCTCCGTGCAGTGAAGCGACACGTCCGGCTCCACAGACATGACGATGGGCCGGATGTAAAGGGATTCTCCCTCGCCGCTCGGCACCCAATCACGGTCGAGCTCAACCAGCGTTTTGATCGCCTGCAAGGCGTCGTCGGGATCAAGGCGCGGGAGGCTGAGACGGTCGGCGGAGTTGTTCATGCGCTCGATGTTGCAGTCGGGGCGGAAGAGTTGGATCTTGTTGTCGTCCGTGCGGTAGGCTTTGAGACCTTCAAACACGTTCATGGCGTAGTTGAGCACCGCGGCGCTCGGCTCGATGGGCAGCGGGCCGTAGGGTACGATGCGCGGATCGTGCCAGCCCTCGGCATTGCTGTAGTCCATGAGGAACATATGATCGGTGAACGTGGTGCCGAAGCTGACCTTCGACATATCGGGCTTCGCCTTGGGCGACGCCGTCTTTTCAACGCGGATGTTCAGCATAATAGTGCCTCCTTACAGATAAAGGTCTACCGCCTTGCGGTTGGGCGCGAGGAACTTTTCTTTTCTGCCGGAGAACATATGCTCCAGCTCGGTGTAGACGGTGTCGAACTTCACAACGCCGGTCTCCTTCAAAATCGCGCCCAGCATGACCATGTTGGCGGCGCGCTCGATGCCCAGCTTTTCCGCCTCGTCGTTGCAGGGCACCTCGACGACATGAATGTCGTCTCGTTTCGCTTTCTCGGGGATCAGGGAGCTGTTCATGAACAGCAGCCCGCCGGGCTTGACCATGGGCTCAAAGCGCGTGAGGCTGGGGAGGTTCATCACCACCAGCACGTCGCACTCGTTGATGAGCGGGCAGGAGATGGGCTTGTCGGAGATCACGACGGTGGCGTTGGCGGTGCCGCCGCGCATTTCGGGACCGTAGGAGGGGAGATAGGTGACCTCGCTGCCCTCCTCCATGGCGGCCTTGGCGATGAGCTGCCCGATGGCGAGCGCGCCCTGTCCGCCGCTGCCGGCGAAGAATAACTTTTTGATCATATCAATACCCCTCCGGCTTCTTGAAATTCTTCACGGGGTAGTACGCCGCCATGTCGGTCTCCACCCACTTGAGCGCGTCCACCGGCGCGAGGCCCCAGTTGGTGGGGCAGGCGGAGAGGAACTCGACGAACGTGAAGCCGAGGCCTGCCGCCTGAATGTCCAGCGCGGTCATGATCGCCTTTTTCGCCTTGCGGACGTTGGCGGGGTTATTGAGCATGACGCGCTCGACGAACACCGCGCAGTCGATGGTGGCGAGCATTTCACACACGCGCAGCGGCATGCCCGCCTGCTCCACGGTGCGCCCGTCCACGGCGGTGGTGGCCTTCTGACCGATGAGCGTCGTCGGTGCCATCTGACCG
Organism: uncultured Clostridia bacterium; assembly: GCA_946405325.1. The sequence continues at coordinate 1,400 of CAMJGU010000163.1, forward strand.
CCGGTCATGCCGTAAATGGCGTTGTTGATGAAAAACGTGGTGAACTTCTCGCCGCGGTGCGCCGCGTGGACGATCTCGCCCGCGCCGATGGAGGCGAGGTCGCCGTCGCCCTGATAGGTGAACACCACCTTGTCCGGATGGACGCGGCGGATGCCGGACGCGATGGCGGGGGCACGGCCGTGGGTGGACTCGCACATATCGACGTTCATGAAGTGGTGGGCGTTGATGGCGCAGCCGATGGGCACGACGCCGATGGCGCGGCCTAAGTCGCCGCGCTCCTCCAGACACTCCATGATGAGGCGGTGGGCGATGCCGTGGGAGCAGCCGGGGCAGTAGCTGGTGTCGGTGGGCACCATGCCGACGGTGGGCTGGAATACGGTTTTCATGCGCGCACCTCCTCTAAGAGTTTCATGGTCTTGTCCGCGATCTCGATGCTCGACGGCACGATGCCGCCCGTGCGGTGGATGAGCTTGACCGGCCAGCGGTTCATCGCCGCTACCTTCACGTCCTGGATCATCTGCCCCATGGACAGCTCGGCGGAGATGACCAGCTTCGTTTTCGGGCCGATCTCGTCAAACGCTTTGTTCGGGAACGGCCAGAGACTGATGGGGCGGATGAGCCCTGCCTTGACGCCGCGCTCTGCCAAAAGCTCGATCGCCTCCACGCAGAGGCGGGACATGGTGCCGAACGCCACAAACACCACCTCGGCGTCGTCAAGGCCGATGGTATTGTAGCGCACGAGTTCCTTTTCGGCGCGCGCGTACTTTTCAAACATCTTCTCCACGTGCTGCTCCAGCACGTCCGGCTGCATGCGCAGGGAGAAGATGACGTTGCGGCCCTCATGCTGCCCCGTGCCGGTGATCGCCCACGGCTTTTCCTCCGGAATTTTGTCCACGGGGGTGATGGGCTTTTGCGGCGGCAGTTCCACCGGCTCCATCATCTGACCCAGCATCGCGTCCGCGAGGATCATGACGGGGTTGCGGTACTGCTCCGCGATGTCGAAGCACTCGTAGATGAGGTCGACGCACTCCTGAATCGTGGCGGGGGCGAACACGGGGATCTGTGCGTCGCCGTTGTAGCCGCCGCGGGTGACCTGCGTGTAGTCCGCCTGTCCCGGTTGGATGCCGCCGACGCCGGGGCCGCCGCGGGACACGTTCAGCGCGACGAGCGGCACTTCGGTGGAGCAGATGAAGCCCAGGCCCTCCTGCATCAGCGCGAGGCCGGGGGAAGAGGTGGAGATGAATACGCGTCCGCCGGCGGCCGCCGCGCCGAACGCCATGTTGACGGCGGCAAGCTCGCTCTCGGCCTGCAGGAACGCGCCGCCGGCCTTGGGCAGCTCGTGGCTCATGTACTCGGGGACTTCGTTCTGCGGGGTGATCGGGTAGCCGAAGTAGCACTTGACGCCCGCGCGGATGGCGGCCTCGCCGAAGGCTTCGTTGCCCTTCATCA
>CAMJGU010000164.1 GCA_946405325.1 uncultured Clostridia bacterium
GTGACGATCCGCCACGACGAGATCGAACAGTACGCCACCAGCCGCAGCGGCGAGCGCGTCAGCGCTCTGCTCCAGCGCGAGGGCGTCAGCGTCGGCCCGCTGGAGATGGTCCGCGTGGATCTTTCCAAGGATGCCGTCACGCTGGAGATCGCCTCCGACTTTACCTATTATGAGACGGTCAGCGAGGAAGCGGCTTACCGGACCGTCCAAAAGACGGATTACACGCTTCCGAAGGGCGAGACCCGCGTCGAGCGCGCGGGCGCCAACGGTCATCAGGACGTGACCTACGAGGTCGTGTACGCCGACGGCATGCTGGTTTCCCGCCAGGCGGTATCGGTCGCCGCCAGCAACGCCGTGGATGAGATCGTCCGCGTCGGCACACTGGTCAAGGAGGCACGCGAGGGCGACACGATCGACTCCGTGATCACCAACGACGATGGCAGCGGCTACCTGCTGCTCGCCTCCGGCGACGCGCTGCACTTCACCGGCACCATGGAGGTGCGCTGCACCGCCTATACCGCCGGCGTTGCCGGCGTGGGTACGCGCACCTATACCGGCACGGAAGTGCACGTGGGCGTCGTGGCGGTGGATAAGAACGTGATCCCGCTGGGCTCGACGATGTTCATCGCCTCCTCCGACGGCCGCTATACCTACGGCATGGCGCACGCGGAGGACACGGGTGTGCGCGGCAAGAGCGTGGACCTCTACATGAACTCCCTCGCCGAGTGCAAGCAGTTCGGCCTGCGCAGCGGGATGGTGTACTTCCTCGACGAATAAAGAAAAAAGCTCATGCTGTTAAGCATGAGCTTTTTTCTTTGGCAGCAGCATGGACACCCCAGCGTAGAGGAGGAAGAGCCCGAAGGGCTTGCGAAAGACCGCAATCTCCACCGACGACGAGATCAGCGCCGCGGCGAGGGCGCAGACCGTGCCGACCGGCGCGGCGGACTTGAGCACCGCGGTGTTGAGATAGCCGTTTTTGCGGTGGTAGAACAGCGACACTGCGGCGGTGGGGAGGAAGTAGAGCAGATTGATGCCCTGCGCCTCCGCCTGATCGACGCCGAGAAACAGCGTCATGCACAGCAGGAGAAGCGTCCCGCCGCCGACGCCCCACGCGGACAGGACGCCCGTTCCCGCGCCGAGCAGAAAAGGGAGCAGCCAGGTCTTCACGTCAGATACCTCCACGCGCCATAGAGCAGAAACAGGGCGAAGATGCGCCGCAGCCAGACGTTCGGCACGTCGCGGAACAGCCGCCCGCCGACGACGCCGCCCACCAGCCCGCCCGCAAGGTAGGGCAGGGCGTGGGAGAGCGCAAAGCCGCCGCGCAGGAACCACACGGCAGCGGAGACGACGCACAGCGGCAGAATGACCGCGACGCAGGTGGCGAAGGCGTCCTTTTCCTCGAGCTTGGCCCACTTCGTCAGCAGTACCAGCAGCGGGATGCCGCCGCCCCCGCCGAAGAGACCGTTGACGACGCCCGCCAGCGCGCCCGCGACGCGGTACTTATGGACTTCGCCGCCTCGCGGCGGCGAAACGGGGTCAGGAGAGCTTTTCAAAGCTCTGGCAGTCGGTGCACTGATCCATGGCGGGGTTGGACTCGTGGGTGCCCACCTGAATGGCGTTGAGGCCGCAGTACTGCGCGTCCTGGCAGTGGTAGGCGCAGTCGGTCACGCTGCAATGGATCGAGGTGTTGGGGGTACATGCGGTGCCGCGGTTGGTATGATCGGTCATATCAGAGTCCTCCTGATGAAAGATTTGGCATGTGCCACGGTTAGCTTGCGCGGAAAACGTGAAAAAATGCGCCGTATCAACGGCGCATTTCTCTTATTTTTTCCACACGCTGGGGAACAGCAGCACCAGCAGCGGCATGATCTCCAGACGCCCCAGCAGCATCGTGATCGTCAGCGCGATCTTGCTCAGCGACGAGAGGAAGGCGAAGTTGCAGGTCGGCCCTACCAGCGCGAAGCCGGGGCCGACGTTGGAGATCGTCGTCAGCGCCGCGGTGAACGCGGTGGTGAAGTCTACCTCGTCGAGCGAGACGATGAGCGCGCAGACGAGCAGGATCACGATGTAGGCGAAGAAAAACACGCTGACGGAGGACACCGTGCCCTCCGCGACGCGCTCGCGCTCCAGCGTCAGCGGGCGCACCTCGCGGGTGTGGAGGATGCGGCGCAGCTCACGCTTGAGCCCCTTGAACAGGATCACCACGCGGCTGACCTTGACGCCGCCCGCGGTGGAACCGGCGCAGCCGCCGACAAACATGACGAGGATCAGCACCAGCTTGGAAAAGTGCGGCCAGAGGTCGAAGTCCGCGGTGGCGTAACCGGTCGTGGTCATGAGCGTGACCACCTGAAACGCGGACTGCGAGATGCTCTGATAGACGCCAAGGCCGGTTTTGAGCACCAGATCGACGGCGATGAGCGCCACCGCGCCGACGGTGATGACCGTGTACCAACGCAGCTCCTCGCTGCGCAGCGCGTCCTTCCACTCCCGGCGCTGCACCTGAAACAGCACGCTGAAGTTGACGCCGGAAACGAACATGAACACAATGATGATCCAGACGATGGGCTCGGAGTGGTAGTACGCGATGCTGGCGTCCCGCACGGAGAAGCCGCCGGTGGAGATCGTCGTGAACGAGGTAGTGAGGCTGTCAAAGAGCGGCATGCCCGCGACGCGGAGAATGAGCGTCTCTGCCACGGTCAGTGCGATGTAGATGACGTAGAGGGATTTTGCGGTCTCGCTGGTTTTGGGACGCAGCTTGGAGCTGATGGGGCCCGGGCTTTCCGCCTTCATCAGGTTGACGCTGCCCTCGCC
>CAMJGU010000165.1 GCA_946405325.1 uncultured Clostridia bacterium
GCTGCGGAAGCAGGAGCCGTCGTTGAGCGTGACGAAGGCGATCTCCTTCATGTCGCGCACGCTCTTGACCCAGCCCATGACGGTGATCTCCTGACCGTCCAACTGCGCGGCGTCGGCAAACAGAGCCGCGATCCTCATACGTTCCATAGGTGTAATCTCCTTGCTAAAACGAAAATATCGTGCTATATTATAGGGCATCATTCCGCATTTTTCAAGCCTGAAAGGAGCGTTCCCATGTCTCTCAACAAATATCTGGACGTTGCCCCCGAGGTTGCCGCGGCGCTCGCCGCCGGAAAACCCGTGGTGGCGCTGGAATCCACCATCATCTCCCACGGTATGCCCTACCCGCAGAACGTGGAGACGGCGCTCGCCGTCGAGAAGATCATCCGCGACAACGGCGCGGTGCCCGCCACCATCGCCATCATCGGCGGGCGGCTGAAGGCCGGTCTCACGGAGACGGAGATCGACTACCTCGGCAAGACCGGCACCGCCGTCGCCAAGGCGTCCCGCCGCGATCTGCCCGTGCTGGTCGCCAAGGGCATGGACGGCGCGACCACCGTCACCACTACCATGATGATCGCTGCCATGGCGGGCATCCGCATCTTCGCCACCGGCGGCATCGGCGGCGTGCACCGCGGCGCGGAGGTCACGATGGACATTTCCGCCGACCTTGAGGAGCTGGCGGAGACGCCGGTCATGGTCATCTGCGCGGGCGCGAAGTCGATCCTCGACCTCGGGCTGACGCTCGAATACCTTGAAACCAAGGGCGTCACCGTCATCGGCTACGGCACCGAGGAGCTGCCCGCGTTCTACACCCGCAAGAGCGGCTTCAAGGTAGACTACCGTCTCGACACGCCGGAGGAGCTGGCGAAGGCATTCCACGTCAAGCGGGAGCTGAACCTGCGCGGCGGCATGCTGGTGACGAACCCCATCCCCGAGCGCTGGTCGATGGATCCCGCCGTCATCAACGCCGCCATTGACGAGGCGATCCGCGAGGCGAACGAGCAGGGCATCCACGGCAAGGCGACCACGCCGTTCCTGCTTGCGAAGATCAAGGACCTCACCGAGGGCAGCTCGCTGGATTCCAACATCCACCTCGTCTACAACAACGCCGAGCTTGCGGCAAAGACCGCGGCGGCGCTGTGCGCGCTGGAGAAATGAGCCGCGCCTTCGCCTTCGCGCTGACGGCGTATCTGCTCGCCATCAACCTCGCCGCGTTTGTGACGTTCGGCGCGGACAAGCGCCGCGCGAAGCGGCACCGCTGGCGCGTGCCGGAAAGGACGCTGTTTCTGCTCGCGATCCTCGGCGGGAGCGTCGGCGCGGTGTGCGGCATGTGCGCGTTCCACCACAAGACGCAGCACTGGTACTTCCAATATGGCCTGCCCGCGATATTGTTCGCGCACATCGCGCTGGCGCTGTGGCTGACCCGATAAAGAAACCCCGGAAAGGCATTGCCTTCCCGGGGGTTTTCTTTTCAATCCAGCGGTTTCATCGTGGGGAACAAGATCACGTCCCGGATCGAATCGGTGCCGCAGAGCATCATCGAGCAGCGGTCGATGCCGAAGCCGAGGCCGCCCGTCGGGGGCATGCCGTACTCCAGCGCGAGGACGAAATCCTCGTCCATCATGTCCGCCTCCTCGTCGCCGTTGGCGCGCTTGATCGCCTGCGCGCGGAAGCGCTCGTACTGGTCGATGGGATCGTTGAGCTCGCTGAACGCGTTGCCCATCTCGCAGCCGCAGATGAACAGCTCGTAGCGCTCGGTGAGGTGGTGGTCGGCGGGGCTGCGCTTGGCAAGCGGCGAGACCTCCACCGGGTACATCGTGATGAACGTGGGCTGCACCAGCGTCTCCTCGACCTTCTGGTCAAACGCCTCGTAGAGCGCGTTGCCCCAGGTCTTGTCCACGCCGTCCATGTCCACGCCGACGGACTTGGCAAGCGCCACGCCCGCTTCGTTGTCGCCCTCGCAGGCCATGAAGTCCGCGCCGGTGACTTCCTTCACCGCGTCCGCCATGGTGAGGCGGCGGAAGCCGGGGGTCAGATCGACCTCGTGGCCCAGCCACTCAACCTTGTAGTCGCCGAGGATCTCCTTCGCCGCGCCGGAGAGGATGTTCTCGAAAATATCCATCATGCCGTCGAGGTTGGTGAACGCCTGATACAGCTCGCAGGTGGTGAACTCGGGGTTGTGCTTGGTGTCCATGCCCTCGTTGCGGAAGATGCGGCCCACCTCGTAGACGCGCTCCATGCCGCCGACGATCAGGCGCTTGAGGTGCAGCTCGGTCGCGATGCGCATGTACATGTCGATGTCCAGCGCGTTGTGGTGGGTGACGAACGGACGCGCCGTCGCGCCGCCCGCAATGGGGCTGAGCACCGGCGTCTCGACCTCCATGAAGCCGAGGGAGTCCAGATAGCGGCGGAGGTAGCTGACAAACTTGCTGCGAATTTCAAAGTTCCGCTTGCTCTCGGGATTGACGATCAGATCGACGTAGCGCTGACGGTAGCGGATCTCCTTGTCCTGCAGGCCGTGGAACTTCTCCGGCAGCGGCTGGAGGGACTTACTCAGCAGCGTCACTTTCTTGCAGCGGACGCTCATCTCGCCGCGCTGGGTGCGGAACACCTCGCCGTTCACGCCGACGATGTCGCCGATGTCGTACTTCTTAAACTCGTTGTAGGCCTCCTCGTCCATCTCGTCCTTACGGGCGTAGAGCTGGATCCGGCCGGTCTTGTCCTGCAAATCGCAGAAGCTGACCTTGCCCATGCCGCGCTTGGACATGAGGCGGCCCGCGATG
>CAMJGU010000166.1 GCA_946405325.1 uncultured Clostridia bacterium
GGTCATCTACCTCAGCGACACGGATTCGGAGCAGGTCCATGCCGCGGCGGCGGAGCTGATCGACGTGTTCAACCAATCCTCGGTGCTGATCCAGAGCAATCGTACCACCACGGAGTTCTATTCTGGCAACAACTGAGCGTAAGCAAAGCGCCCCCGAAAGCATTTGCTTTCGGGGGCGCTTCATTTTAATCATGCACGCACTTTTCGACCAGCTTTTTGTAAATGCGCTCGATCATCCACGGCTCGGTCGGGGCGGTCAGCGCCTCGGCGAGGGGGAACCAGCGCACGCCCTTGTTTTCGTCCGCCTTGATGCTCAGCGCGTCGTGTTCCTCCGCCTCGGCGAGAAACGTGACGTTGAGGTGCAGATGACTGGGAACGTATACGCCGCGCTTGATGTGTCCGTCCACGGTCAGCGTCTCGAGACTGAAAATATCGTCGGTGACGAGCCGCGCGTGGGCGACGCCGGTCTCCTCCCGCAGCTCCCGCAGCGCCACGGCGCGCAGGTCGCTCTCGCCGTCGGCGTGCCCGCCGATCCACGACCAGGAGTCAAAGATGTTGTGGTAGACCATCAGCGTCCGCGTGCGCGCCCGGTTCACCGTCCAGATCGAGGCGGTGAAGTGCGCGATCTCGTTTTCCCGCAGCAGGCAGTCGTCGTTTGCCGCGAGAAAGCGGAGCATCTGCGCCTTGTCCCGCGCCTCCTGCTCGTTGGTGGGGATATACGCCTCGATTTCCTTTGCAAGGTCCATGGTTGCACCCTCCCGAAAAATGTGATATGTTGTTCGGGAAGAGTATAGCAGAATTGTCGAAATTTGCAAGATACCGCCGTATGCGCGGCAGAAAACGGTGAAATCTGATGGACAACGAACAAAAAGCAATGGAGGCGCTGCTGGCGCGGCACGGCTTCCACTTCTCCAAATCCAAGGGGCAGAACTTCCTCATCGACCGTGACGTGCCCCGCGCCATCGCCGAAACGTCCGGCGCGGACGAGCACTATGGCGTGCTGGAGGTCGGCCCCGGCATCGGCGCGCTCTCCCATGAGCTGTGCCGCCGCGCGTCAAAGGTCGTCGCGGTGGAGTTGGACACGGCGCTGCTGCCGATCCTGGACGAGACTATGGCGAACTATGACAATTTCAAGGTGATCTCCGCCGATGTGCTCAAGCTGGATCTTCCCAAGCTGGTGCGGGAGGAGTTCGACGGCCTCATGCCCATCGTCTGCGCCAACCTGCCCTACAACATCACAACGCCGGTCATCACGCAGTTTCTCGAGGCGCGGTGCTTTGAGAGCCTGACGGTGCTGATCCAGCTGGAGGTCGCGCAGCGCCTGTGCGCGAAGCCGGGTACGGCGGCCTACGGCGCGTTTTCGGCATACATGCAGTACCACACCGTGCCGGAGCTGTGCTTTGAGGTGCCGCGGGAGTGCTTTGTGCCCGCGCCGAAGGTCACCTCCGCCGTGCTGCGCGCGGAGATCCGCAGGGAGCCGCCGGTTGCTGTGAACGACGAGGCGTTTTTCTTCCGCGTGGTCTACGCCGCGTTCGCCCTGCGGCGCAAGACGCTGGTCAACAGCTTGATGACATCCTTCGGAACACTGGGCAAGGAGAAGCTGACGGAGATCGTGGTTGCCTGCGGATTGGACGCCAATATCCGCGGCGAACGGCTGGGGCTGGAGGAGTTCGCCCGGCTCGCCGCCGCGCTGCGGGAGGCGGGCGCATGCTGATCTGGCTGATCCCGCTGCTGGCGTTCGCGGTGCTGCTGTTCGGGTTTGTCCTGCTGCGGGAGACCTGCATGCGCCGCGACCTGCCCGACGGCTGGGAACAGGAGCGCATCGCGGCAAGCGGCAACGCCCTCTGGCAGCGGATGGCGAAGGACGGCCGCGAATGGCTGGCGCGTCAGGAGACCGAGGAGCTGGAGGTGCAGAGCGAGGACGGCTTTCTGCTGCACGGCCTGCTGCTGCCGCACGTGAACCCGCGCGCGACGGTGCTGCTGTTCTCCGGCTGGCGCTCGTCGTGGGAGATGGACTTCACCTGCATCCTGCCCTTCCTCCACGCGCAGCGCTTGCAGTGCATTCTGGTGGACGAGCGCGCGCAGGGGGATTCGGAGGGACGCTATATTACCTTCGGTATCCGCGAACGGTTGGACGTGCCGGTGTGGGCGGACTACGCGGCGCGGCGCTTTGGAAAGGATCATCCGCTGCTGCTGCAGGGCCTTTCCATGGGCGCGACAGTGGTGCTGATGGCGTCCGCCGTCCACTTTGACGCCAACGTGCGCGGTATCGTCGCGGACTGCGGCTTTACCTCGCCGTATGAGATCATCTCCAAGGTGTTTCGCGACCGGACGCACCTGCCGCCGCACTTTGCGGTGTGGCTGCTGGACAAGTACACGCGCCTGTTCGCGGACTTCGGGCTCGAGGAGTACAGCACCGTGACGGCGCTGCGAAAGACCGAGTATCCGATTCTGCTCCTCCACGGCACAGCGGACGGCTTCGTGCCATGTGAGATGACGCGCCGGAACTATGACGCCTGCCGCGGCGAAAAGACGATGCTGCTGGTGGAGGGCGCGACCCACGGCATGAGCTATCTGGTCGCCCGCGAGCGCATCGAGACGGCGTATGTTGAGTTCCTGAATAAACACGTTCCGCAATAAGAAATCCCGCCGAAGGCGGGATTTCTTATTGCTTTCTGCGCTTTCTCCGCACGCGGTTCAGATGCCGTTCAAAATCACCGCTGCGCAGCAGCTCGGCGAGGACGTACTGCTCAAAGAGCGGGACGGTGCAGGAGTAAAAGCCCAC
>CAMJGU010000167.1 GCA_946405325.1 uncultured Clostridia bacterium
TTTTCAGAGAAGCTGACAACCTTTGTGCAAAACGGGGAGGAAAGCCGATGAAACTGTATTTTTACGGCGCTGACCGCGCGGTGACGGGCTCCTGCCACTGCGTGACGATCAACGGAAAACGCATTCTGGTCGACTGCGGCTTGCAGCAGGGGCGCGACGAGCTGGACAATACGCTCCTGCCCTTCGACGCCAGCGAGATCGACTATGTGCTCATCACCCACGCCCACATCGACCACTCGGGCCGCATCCCGCTGCTGGTCAAGCAGGGCTTCCACGGCGAGATCCTGACCACCCGCCTCACCGGGCGGCTGCTGGAGATCATGCTGCTCGACTCCGCCAGCATCCAGGAGAGCGACGCCGAGTACATGAACCGCAAGGGCGAGCGCGCGGGCCGCGAGCACGTCGAGCCGCTCTACACCACCGCCGACGCGGAGGAGGCGATCCAGTACATCCGCACCTGCGACTATCACGAGACCATCGAGCTGTGCGAGGGCGTGGAGGTCACATTCACCGACGCGGGGCATCTGCTGGGTTCTGCGAGCATCACCATGGTGCTCACCGAGGGCGACGTCATCAAGACCGTCGTGTTCTCCGGCGACATCGGCAACGAGACCCAGCCCATCCTCTGCGCACCGGAGCCGCTGACGCACGCGGACTATGTGCTGATGGAGTCCACCTACGGCAACCGCAACCACGAGGGCGAGTGGAACTATGAGGGCCGCCTCGCCGAGATCATCGACTCCACGCTCGCCGCGGGCGGCAACGTCATCATCCCGTCGTTCGCCGTCGGCCGCGCGCAGGAGCTGCTGTACTTCATCCGCAAGATCAAGGAGGCGGGCATGGTCAAGTCCGTGCCGGACTTCCCGGTGTACATCGACTCGCCGTTGGCGAAGGCGGCGACCTCCATCTTCTGCGGCAACGTCCACGGCTACGTGGACGAGGAATCGCTGGCGCTGGCGACGGACGACAAGCACATGTTCTCGTTCAGCAATCTCCACATGGTCGAGGGCGGCGAGGAGTCCAAGCTGCTCAACGCCGACCCCACGCCGAAGGTGATCATCTCCGCTTCCGGCATGTGCGACGCGGGCCGCATCCGCCACCATTTGAAGCACAATCTCTGGCGCTACAACTGCACCATCGTGTTTGTGGGCTATCAGGTGCCCGGCACGCTCGGCCGCCGCATCATCGACGGCGCGGAGAGCGTCAAGCTCTTCGGCGAGGAGGTCGCGGTGCGCGCGAAGATCATCAACTTTAAGGGGCTCTCCGCCCACGCAGACCACGACCATCTGGTGCAGTGGGTGCAGAACTTCGACCCCAAGCCCCAGCAGGTGTTCGTCGTCCACGGCGACGAGGACATCGCCCCCGCGTTCGCGGAGGAGCTGCGCGGCCTCGGCTTCGCCGCCCACGCGCCGAAGTTCACCGCGGTGTACGATCTCGCCCTCGGCGTCCCGCTGGAGGACGGCTACGTTCCCGAGCGCCGCAAGAGCGAGGCGCGCCGCCGCGCGGACGTCATCTACAACAAGCTCGCCACCTCCGCGGAGGAGCTGCTCATGTTCATCAAGAGCAGCCGCGGCATGCCGAACAAGGATATGGCGGCGCTCACGTCCCAGATCCACGCGCTGCTTGAAAAGTGGAAATAACCGTACTTTTTCTTGAAAGAAAAAGTAGGCAAAAAGAACTTTATTGAAACCCAATACGGGAGACGGAACATCATTGGAAACGATTCAGGACTTAAAAAAGAATGAAATCCACACCGTCCGCATAGAGGGCTATGCGGACGGCGGCGCGGGCGTCGCGAGGATCGGCGGCCGCGTCGTTTTTGTGCAGGGCGCGTTGCGGGGCGAGACCTGCCGCGTCCTGATCCTCAAGGTCAACAAGCGCGTCGCCTACGCCAAGGTCGCGGAGATCCTGTCGCCGTCCGCGCACCGCATGGAGTCGGACTGCCCGTATTTCCCCCGCTGCGGCGGCTGCACCTACCGGCACATGGAGTACGCCGAGGAAAAGCAGCTCAAGCGCCAGCGGGTGGAGGACGATCTGCGCCGCCTCGGCGGCAGCGACGTGGAGGTGGAGACGATCCTCGGCGCGGACACGATCCAGCGCTGCCGCAACAAGTCCATCTGGCCGGTGTCGCCCGGCGGCGCGGTGGGCTTCTACCGCGCGCGGACGCACGACGTGGTCAACGCCGAGCGCTGCCTGCTGGTGCATCCGGCGGCGGAGGCCGCCGCCGACGCGCTGCGCGCGTGGATGGCGCGCTGGGACGTGCGGGGCTATGACGAGACCACCGGCGAGGGCCTGATCCGCCACCTGTTCACGCGCAACAACACCAAGGGCCAGTCGCTGCTGTGCGTCGTGGCGAACGCGGCCGCGCTGCCCCACGAGCGCGAGCTGGTGGAGGCGCTGCGCGGCGCGTGTCCGGACACGGTGGGCATCCTGCTGAATACCAACACGAAGAAAACCAACGTGGTGCTCGGTGACAGCTACCGCACCCTCTGGGGCAGCAACCGCATCGCGGATACGCTCTGCGGGTTCACGTTCCTGATTTCGGTGCCGTCGTTTTACCAGGTCAATCACGCCCAGTGCGAAAAGCTCTACGCCAAGGCGATCGAGTTCGCCGGCCTTACCGGTGAGGAGACCGCGCTGGATCTCTACTGCGGCGCGGGAACGATCACGCTGCTGCTCGCGCGCTACGCCAAGCGCGCCATCGGCGCGGAGATCGTGCCGGAGGCGATCGCCGACGCGCGGGACAACGCCGAGCGCAACGGCGTCAAAAACGCGGA
>CAMJGU010000168.1 GCA_946405325.1 uncultured Clostridia bacterium
CTCAAAGGCCCCGCCGCCATCGTCATCGGCAGCGAGGGCGACGGCATGGGCCGTCTCGTGCGCGAATGCTGCGATTTTTTGGTGAGCATCCCGCTCAAGGGGCGCATCCAATCCCTCAACGCCAGCAACGCCGCGGCGATCCTGCTGTACGAAGCTGTGCGGCAGCGGGGCTGAAAGGACAAACCGCCATGGATGAAAAAAAAGAAGCCCTGAGTTTTGAACAGACGCTGGACGAGAGCAAGATGCTGCTCGACGACGCGTCCCGCGTCGCGGACGAGGACTATGAGTTCACGCTCGAGAGCATCCTCGCCGAGTTCGGCGGCGAGCAGAGCGCGCCGGACGTGGAGCTTTCCGCGCCGAAGCCCGCGGTGTCCATCGTGCCGAATCTTGCCGACCTGCCGCAGGACGACGAGGACGAAGCGCCCGAGGAGCCCGACGACGGCGACGGCATGCCGGACGACATCGTACCCGCCCTTGACACGCCCCAGAGCTACAGCCTCCAGCAGGTGCTCGAGCGCACGGTGCAGGAGGTGCTCGACGAGCAGAAGTCCGAGCCGGTGCTCGAGGAGCAGCCATCGCGCCGCGGCCTGTTTTCCCGCAAAAAGCTCGTCGAGACCGAGGAGCTGTACGACACGCCGCCGGCGAAGCCCCGGCAGGCCGAGGAGGCGGAGGAGCCGGACGAGCCGGAGCCGCCCATCACCGACACGCTCGCGGACTACCGCGCGGCGATGCAGAACGCCAAGCAGGTCGCCCGCTTCTCCGCGCTCATCACGATTTTGATGTGGGTGCCGCAGGTGCTCGCGCACTTCGGCTGGATGCCGACGCTGTACGGCGAGGAGCGGCTGCTGAACACGTTCCCGTACTTCGTCGCGCTGGCGCTTGTGTGCGTGCTGGGGCGCGAGGTGTTCTTCTACGCGGTCGAGAAGCTGACTGCGTTCAAGGTCACCTACGAGCTGCTGACGGCGCTGCTGTGCGTCGCCGCGCTGAGCGACACCGCGATCGCGTTCCTCTCGGAGGCGCGCGCCGCCTCCCTCGCGCTGCCGCTGCACTCCATCGCGGCGCTCGCCATGACCTGCGCGCTCTACGGACGCTCGCTGCTCTTTAAGGCGCTCTACGACTCCTTCCGCGTCGCCGCCATCGGCGACCCGCCCTACATCGTCACCACCACCGCCGGCGGCGCGGCGAAGCGCAAGGGCAGCGTGGACGGCTTCACCGTCACCGCCCAGAAGGAGGACGTCGCCGGGCGCTGGCAGACCATCGTGCTGCCGGTGATCCTCGTCGGCGCGCTGGTGTTCTCGATCCTCTCCACGGTGGAGGTCAAGCAGGGCCTTCTCTACTGCTGGAATCTCTCGGCGGTGCTCGCAGGCGCGAACGCGCTCTCGTTCCCGCTGGTCTATCCCCTGCCCCTGCGGCGGCTGACGCAGCGCTTTACCAAGTGCGGCAGCGCGCTCGCGGGCTGGCGCGGCGCGGACGTGATGCGCCGCAGCAACTGCCTGATCCTCACGGACAGCGACCTGTTCCCCCCGGGAACGGTGACGCTGGGCGGGCTGAAGATCTTCGGCGAGGAGAGCGGCAAGGTCTTCTCCTACGCCGCCACCATGGCGCACGCCTCGGAGACCGGCATCTCCCGCCTCTTCGACAACCTGCTCGAGCAGGAGGGCGGGCACCTGGAGCCGCTGTCCGACCTCAACTTCTACGAAGAGGGCGGCGTCGGCGGCACGATCCACGGTGAGTCCGTGCTCTTCGGCACGGCGGGCTTCTGCCGCAAGATGGGCGTCACGCTCCCCCACGGCATGAAGCTCCACACCGGCATGTTCCTTGCGGTCGACAGCTCGCTGATCGCGGTGTTCGCGGTCAAGTACATGGCGGCAGAGAACGTGGACTGGGCGATGCACGCCCTGCACCGCGCCCACATCACCCCGGTGCTTGCCGTGCGCGACGGCAACATCACCCCGGCGCTACTCAAGCGCAAGTTCGGCACCGACGCCCACGCGGTCTATCCCCAGCTCTCCACGCGCCTCGCGCTCTCGGAGAAGGACGGCTCGAAGCCCTGCGCGCTGATCTACCGCGAGGGGCTGATGCCCTACGCGGAGCTGGCGGTGGGCAGCAAGCGCCTTTGCCGCGCGGTGCGCGTGGGAAACGTGCTGTCGCTGCTCGCGTCGGTCAGCGGCACGCTGCTGGCGTTCTACCTGAGCTTTGTCGCGGCGTACACGCAGTTCACGCCCTTTGCGCTCCTCGCCTTTCTCGGCCTCTGGACGCTCGCGGCGCTGATCGACGGACTGTTTGTGGATAAGTATTGAGACAAAAAATTCCCGCTCTTGTGAGCGGGAATTTTTCTTGCTTGTTTTACTCCGCGAGGACCTTTTTGAGCTTGGCGAAGCGCGGGAGGGAATCGACCTTGACCATCTGCGTCTCACCCTGGATGAGCGGCAGCGCGTAGTCGACAAACTCATGCTTGATGCCGTTGTGCTCGTCGTTGATCCACTCCAGCGGGACCTTCTTCTCGTAGTTCGCCACGTCGGTGAGGTTCAAGAGCTTGGTCTTGCAGACGTAGTGGCCGTTCTCGGTGGCGCGCTCGAAAGCGACCATCTTGTCCGTGATGCCCGCGACGGCGTTCTCCACCGCCGCCTTGCCCGCCATGAAGCTCTCTTCAATGTCGGTCTGGGAGGCGAGGTGCGCGCCGCAGCGCTGCAGCAGGCTCAGCTCGATGCCGCGGACCTTCGCGCCGGTCTTTTCCTTGCAGACGTTCGCCAGCATCGCGGC
>CAMJGU010000169.1 GCA_946405325.1 uncultured Clostridia bacterium
CGGATGTGCAGCAGGTTCGCGCCGATGGCGGCGACGCCGGAGCAGCGCCCGCCCTTGCGCATGTAGTCCAGCGTGTCGAGCACAAAGCTGGTCTCCACCTTTTCAGTCAGCGCCGTCAGATGCTCCGCGATCTCAGCGGCGGACATGCCGCGCTGGGCGCACTCCGCGCCCTCGATGGCGAGCAGCGCCACGCCGGTGGAGAGCATGCGGCTGTCCACCGGGTAAACCCCGGCAAGCTCCTGCGCCGCGAGGCGGGAGGAGTTGTAGGAGGCGGACAGCTCCGAGGAGATCGTGAGGTGCACGATCTCACAGCCGTCCGCGAGAATGGCGGTGAAGAAATCCGTATAGCTTTGCAGACTCGGCGCGGCGGTGGAGGGCAGTGCGCCGTCCTCGTGAAAGCGGCGGTACATGTCGTCGGGGGTGAAGCGCCCGTCGTCGGGGAAGCTCTCTTCGCCGATGGTGATGGTCAGCGGGATAATATGGATCGAGAACCGCTCGCACAGCTCCTGCGGAAGATCGCAGGTGCTGTCCGCCGTGATGACAACAGGCATACAGAAGATTCCTTTCCCGCCGCCGGAGAGGCTCCGGACATGGGCGATTGTTGATAACTTCGACCATCATATCAGATGATTCGGCAAAATGCAAAACAAATTCACGACACGCAATAAAATTGTGAAAAATGTTATATCGGGCTTTTCTTTTGACGGCCGCTATGGTATTCTGATGATAAATACAGGGAAAGGAGCGGAACAGTTATGCCATATATTGCCATCAAGGGTTTCCCGAAGGACGAGGAGACCGTCAAAAAGGTCGCCGAGCGCATCAATGAAACGCTGCTGGAGCTGTGGGGCTGCCAGCAGAAGGATATCTCCATCTCCTACGAGGCGGTCGCGCCGGAGCAGTGGGACGAGCAGATCGTGCGCGGTGAGGTGGAGGAAAAGCGCGACAAGATGCTGATCCTCAACGGCGAGCGCCGCGGCGCACCGGCGGGGCTGACGATCTTCCACATGACCGGCTGCCCGTATTGCCGCAAGGCGCGTCAGGCGTTGGGCGAACTGCTGGAGGAGAATCCCGCCTACCAAAGCGTTCCCATCGAATGGATCGAGGAGAACGAACAGCCGGAGGTGGCCAATCGCTACGACTACTACTCCGTTCCCTCGATTTTCCGCGGGACGGAGAAGCTGTACGAAGCGCGTCCCACCGATCCCTACGAGTTCATCAAGGAAAACGTAAAAAAGGCGCTGGACGCGGCGCTGTGAACCAAAAAAACGGCAGCGATCACTCGCTGCCGTTTTTATCGTTTAGGGAGTCGTCTGCCTCGGATAGAAGCTCAAACAGGGGCAGCAGCGACCGCACGGGAACGGACAGGTCGTCCACGCCGAGGCTGAGCAGCGGGGGGATGGCCTGCGGGAAGCTTTCCAGATAGCCGGACATGATGACGATACAGCCGTGCCGATGTCCCGCGTCGATGATCTGGCGGAGCATCCACGCCAGCGCGCGGTAGTTCGGCAGCGCACCCGCCAGTTGTCCGCTGATGGTGGAGCGCATCAGCGACTCGCCGTTGATGATGATGAGATCCATGCCCTCCGCCAGCTCGTCGATGATGAAGGCGGCAAAGGGCTGCGCGATCTCAATGCCCAGTCCGACCGCGCGATAGTCGGCGCCTTCCGCGCGCAGCTCCCGCTTGCTCTGCTCGAGGATCTGCCGGCAGCGGCGGATGTCGCCCTTCGTCTTGACGCCGGAGAGAATGATGGCGCAGTTGCCGGCCACACTGTCGACGGCGGCGCGCAGCACCGCGCGGAACTGCGCCTTGAGCTGCTGGTAGCGCTCCTGCCGCGTCGCGGAAAAGAGGCTGCCGAGGCCGATGCCGCCCACGTCCAGCGACTGGATGGACACGGGGCGGCCGCGCATGGCGTCGATGGTGCGGCGATACTCCAGCAACTGTTCATCCTCGGAAGGCGGCGTGGCGCGCCCGCCGTGGAGCACATTCGGCTGGTAGGGCGCGATGCCGCTCGCGCCCAGCTTGTACGCGTCGATCGCCTCCCACGCGCTGTCGATCATCGCGCACAGCCGCAGCGGCCGCTGCGGCGTGGCGGGGTGGGGGATCGTCAGTTCGGAGACCGAAGCCGGATCATAGCCGGGGGACTGGTGCGGGTGCGCCGCGGCGAGCGTCGCCTCGTCGGGGTCGATGATCAGCGCGGCGTTGTCGCCGTCGAGGATCGCAAGCCGACCCTCCCAGCGGGGATCGACCATGATGCCCGTAATGGCGGGAACGCCGATCGCCTGCGCGAGGATGGAGGTGTGGCTGTCCGGCGCTCCGTTCTGGCTCACCAGCCCCAGCAGCATGCCGGTGTCCAGCAAAATCGTCTCGCTGGGCGTCAGATCCTCGGCGACGAGGATCGCCGGCCTCTGCCGCAGCGCACCGATGTCGGCGCGCTGGGAGAGGATGCCGGTCAGCCGGTGGGAGAGGTCGCGCGCGTCCAGCGCGCGGGAGCGGAGATAGCTGTTGTCAAGACTGGCAAAGAAGTCGATGATTGCCTTGCCGGCCTGATCGATGGCATACTCCGCGGTGGCGGAGTCGTTGATGTGGTCGTAGACCGCCTGCAGATAGTCGGGGTCTTCGAGCATCATGGACTGGAACATGAAAATGGCGGCCTCGTCGTTACCGAGGTGCGCGCCGATGCGCGCCTGCATGCGCTTTAAGTCCGTAAAGGCGCGGTCCTTCGCCGCCTCGAACCGGAGC
>CAMJGU010000170.1 GCA_946405325.1 uncultured Clostridia bacterium
GCCATCGGCCTTGCGGCGCTGGGCGCGCGGACGCTGGGCGGCGAGACGGGCAAGGCGCTGGAGACGATCATCCTTGCATCCAGCGTGCTCTACGAGCTGATCGGCCCCGCCTGCGGCAAGCTGTCGCTGTACCTCTCCCACTCCTACTCGGACAAGCTGGAGGAGGTGGCGGCGGTGCCGGAGACCGACGAAAACGGCAGGGAGCTTGCGCCGGTCGAACTGCTGATCCGCCGTATCCAGGCGATCCAGGCGGAGCTGCCGGAGCGGGAGATCAACGAGAACGAGCAGGCGTTCACCGAGGCGGCGGAGGAGCAGTACAACAACATCTTCCGCAACCGGCGGAATCTATTCAGGAGGTAAGAGACGATGTATGTCGATCCGATCATCAAAATGCTGGGATCCTGGGCGCAGGAGCTGTCCCTTGCCACCATCGCGCTGCGGGTGTGCCTTTCGGTGGTGCTCGGCACCATCATCGGCTGCGAGCGCGCGACCAACCGCCACGCCGCGGGCGTGCGCACCTTTGTCGTGACGTCGCTGACCTGCACGGTGGCGATGCTTGCGGACTGCTGCATCGCCATGGAGTCGCCGGCGCACCTGTATCTGCTCTCGGCGGCGTCCATCGTCGCCATCGCGATCATCAGCGTCAACAGCGTGCTCTACACCTCCCGCAATCAGATCAAGGGTCTCACGACCTCGGTGGCGCTGTGGGCGGCGGGCATCATCGGCCTCACCGCGGGCGCGGGGCAGGTGACCATCACGCTGGTGTCGTTCATTTTGCTGATGATTTCGCTCTCGTGGATGCCGGGCTTTGAAGCCGACCTCAAAAACCGCTCCAATCACTTCGAGATCCATCTGGAGCTCACCAGCAGCCAGTATTTGCGGGAGTTCATGACTACCTCCCGCCGACTGGGACTCTCCGTCGACGATATCGAGCTGAACCCCGCCTACGCCAGCTCCGGCCTGAGCGTCTACACGGTGTCACTGTCCATTCACAGCGCCGAGCTCAAGCAGTACAAGACCCACAAGGAGATCATCGAGGCGCTCTCCACGCTGGAATACGTGTACCACATCGAGGAGATGCAGAACTAACCGACCGGCGGCACAAATGGGCCGCGCGCGTCATCATAGGGCATCGTGAAGGTCACGATGCCCTCCCTCGCGCCCGCCACGGCGCAGAGGGAATAGTAGAAGCACAAGCCCTCCGCCGTCAGATAAAAATTCCGCGTGTTCAGCGCCCGCCGCAGCGCGGCGCGCCAGTTCTCGCGGTACGCCGCGCCGGATTCGACGCGCTTTTGCGTCTGCTCCCGGGCATAGCGGAGCAGCACCTTTTTGCAGCGCACATGCGCGGGGAAAAACTCTGCGAGCGGCATCGGCAGCCCTGCGGAGAGATCCCAGACCTCGCTGCGCCGGATACAAAACGGCGCCATGCCGCTGATCGTCTCCCGCGCGTCGCAGACGATGCTCAGGATCTCGCCCGACTGATAACTGACGTACCAGGAAAGCTCCGCCCGCGCGACGCTCCATGGCGCGGAGACCGCCTGCGCGTCCCGGCAGGACGCCGCCGCCTCGGGCAGCAGCACCTGCTTGCAATATGTAAAATAGGCGCGGCAAAAGCGCCGGTAATAACGGTTGAAGCGTTTGATGCGTGGACTCTTGCCCGCGAGCTGCGGCAGCGCGACGGACGCGGTCAGCACCGTGATCCCGTCCGCCTCCCACGCCTGCTCTTCCGTGAGCGCCTCCGCAAGGCGCAGTTCCTCTCGCTCCATGATACCCCTCCAATATGCTCTTTCAACCCAGTCTATGGCGGGGACAGGACGGCGGTGCGGCGCTTATTTTTTTCCTGCGGCTGCCGATATAAGAACTGTAGGATCAGGGGAGTGCCCCCTGCGGCGAGCCAAGGAGGGAGGAAAACGATGAACATCACGAAACTGTTCGGCGTCAACGCTTACCGCGCGCAAACGGCGGCAAAGGCGCCGAAGATCGCCAAGCAGGCGCGAAAAGCGTCGGGCGGCGTCAGTGCCCGCGATCGCGTGGAGCTGTCGTACGACGACGTGCTCAAGGCGGAGCATGAGGGCTATATCGAGGTGAACGGCAAGCGCTTTGCCGTCAGCGGTGATATGGCGTCACAGATGCGCCGGGCGTATGAGGAGATGCAAGCGCGCAACGAGGCAAAGGCGGCGCGGCAGGCGGCGGAGGCGAACGCCAGAGCGGCACGGCAGCAGACCGAAGCCGCGCGGAAGGACGCCAAGGCGATGACGCAGGCGATGGAGATCGCGCGGCGCATTGCCAAGGGCGGGCAAGTCCCGCCGCAGGATGAAAAGTTCCTGATGGACTTCTCACAGGAGATGTACATGTCCGCTAAAATGATGGCGCTGATGGCGAAGGAGCACGAAAAGCACGACACCGTCCTCGAGGACGAGGAGGAGACGGAAGAGACCGGCGCGGTCGAAGCCGGGGACGATACCCGCGCCGCGGCGGTGGTTACGGTCTCGGGCGACGAGGTGTCGGGCGCCTCGGTTGGGGAAGTATCGGCGGCGCCTTCCGTAGAGTGAGTTTTTGCCCTTTACTTTCTGACTTTGTTCTGTTAAACTAGAGACAATACAAAAGGGAGGGGAGCGCCATGGCAGCACCGGGAAGCCGATTCGGCAAGAAGGAAAAGAACGACGCCTTTTATAAAGCGATCCTGCTGCTCAGGGACGAGGAGGAGTGCTACAGCTTCTTC
>CAMJGU010000171.1 GCA_946405325.1 uncultured Clostridia bacterium
AGCGTGAGCGTGTGGCGGAGGGCATCAACGCCACCACCGCCGGCGACGGCACCGTGAAAAAGCAGCCGCGCAAGGTCAAAAAGATCGGCCGCAACGATCCCTGTCCCTGCGGAAGCGGCAAGAAATATAAGCAGTGCTGCGGAAAATAAAATGTCCTTTACCGAACACAACTTCCATGGTTTGATCTACGATACCGCCGACGGCCTTTCTGCCGTCGGCGGCGTTCGCCATGCCTTCACCACGCGCCTCGGCGGCGTCAGCCCCGCGCCGTATGATTCGCTCAACTTCTTTGAGCAGAACGGCGACGCATGGGAAAACGTGGTGGAAAACTATCGCTTGCTCGGGGAAGCGACCGGGCTTGCCATGGCCCGCGCCGTGGGCAACCGGCAGGTGCACGGCGACGTTGTGCGCATCGTCCGTCCGGAGGACGCGGGAAAGCTCCGCTGGGAGGATCGCCCCTACGACGCCGACGCGCTGATCACCAATGAGCCCGGCATCCCGCTGGTCGCCTACAGCGCCGACTGCTGCACGATCCTGCTTTGCGACCCCATCCGCCGCTGCGTCGGCGCGGTGCACGCAGGCTGGAAAGGCACGGCCCTTGGCACTGCACGGAAAGCGACAGAAGCCATGGCGAGCACCTACGGCTCCGATCCCGCGGCCATCCACGCCGCCCTCGGTCCATCCATCGGCGCGTGCTGCTTTGAGACCGACGCCGACGTGCCAAACGCCATCCGCGCGAAGCTCGGCGCGGAAGCCGAACCGTTCATCGAGCAGCGCGGTGAGAAGTACCACGTCGATCTCAAGCGGATCAACCGCCTGTGGCTGCTGCGCGCCGGGCTTGACCCGCGCAATATCGAAGTGCATCCCGACTGCACCGCCTGTCGGCTCGACCGCTACTGGTCGCATCGCAGACTGGGCATGCAGCGCGGCGGACAGATCGCGGTCATCGCGCTGGAGGAAAACGCATGAAACGTTGGACGGAGCTTTTGTGCGCGATGGCGCTTTGTCTCGCTCTCACCGGCTGCTACGAGGCGGAGGTCCCGGAGGAAGAGGATTTCTGGGCCTATACGCCGGAGGAGACCACTGACACGGAGGAAGTCTCCCACGCCGCGCAGGTCTTCACGCTCCCCTACCTCAGCAGCCAGACTCTGGACCCCATTGCCTGTCCGGACGGCGTGCAGCAGGTGATCGGTTCCCTGCTCTACGAAGGGTTGTTCGTCCTCAATGAGCGTTTTGAACCGCAGCCTCTGCTCTGCTCGTCCTACAGTTGCAGCGGCAACAACCTGACCTACACCTTTGAGCTGCGCGACGGCGTCACCTTTTCCAACGGCGCGGCGTTCACGTCCTCCGACGTGCTCTCAACCTACCGCCGCGCCCAGATCTCGGACCGCTTTGCCGCGCGGTTCGCCAACGTCGCCTCCATGCGCGCAGGGCGCGGCACGTTCACCGTCACGCTGCGCCAGCCCGACAGCGCGTTTCCCGCGCTGCTGGATATCCCCATCGTTAAATCCGGCACCGAAAAGGACCCCGTGCCGCTGGGCACCGGGCCGTATCTGTTTCTGACCGACAGCGAGGGGCCGTGCCTCGTGCGCAGCGAAAACTGGTGGGGCGACACGCCGCCCGTGCTTGAGCGCATCGAACTGGCCAGCGCCAAGGACGCGGACACCGCGGTCTATCTCTTTTCCGCGCGAAGCGCGCATCTGCTGACCGCCGATCTGCTCAGCGCGACCACTGCGGCTTCCTTAGGCAGTGTCGACATGACCGACGCGCCGACCACCGCTATGCTGTTTCTCGGCTTCAACACGGCGAAGCCCGCACTGGCAGAGCCTGCCATGCGCGTCGCCATAGGCCGTGCCATCGACCGCGACGCCGTCGCCACGGTGCTGCTTGCCGGGCACGCCCAGCCCGCGCAGTTCCCCATCTCGCCGGTCTCACCGCTCTATCCCGCAGCGTCGGAAATCCCGTATGATGCGGGTGTGTACGAAGAAGCGCTGACCTCGGCGCAGGACGAGGCCACGCCGCCCGTCGACGTTCAGCCCCTGGAGCTGACGCTTCTCGTCAACGCCGAAAACAGCTTCAAAACCGCGGTGGCCGAATACCTCGCCAAGGAGTTCACCGCCGCGCACGTCACCGTAACGCCGGTCATTCTCCCCTGGAACGAGTATTTGGAGGCGTTGGAGAGAGGGAACTTCGATCTTTGGCTGGGCGAAACGCGGCTCACCGCCGATTGGGATATCACCGCTCTGGTCGGCACGGACGGCGTGCTCAACTACGGCAAGTTCACCAATGCGGACGTTGACGCCGCGCTGCGCGCATTTTTAAGCAGCGAATCGCCTGCGACCGCGCAAGCACTCTGCGCAAAGCTCGCGGAGCTCTCGCCCATCCTGCCCATCGCGTTCAAATCCCTGTCCATCCTGACGCCGGAGGGGCTGATCGAAGGCGTCTCCCCGACAGCCGCCCAGCCGCTGCGTGCGTTGGATC
This sequence comes from uncultured Clostridia bacterium, assembly GCA_946405325.1. The sequence goes on from CAMJGU010000171.1 coordinate 2,482, forward strand.
AATGGACGTTCCGTTTTGCAGCATAAAAAATCACCGCCTGCGAGCGGTGATTTTTTATATCTCAGTATTGCCGCACCACGGCGACGACCTTGCCCATGATGGTGCAGTCCGTGCCGTCGATGGGCTGATAATCCGGGTTAGCGGGCAGCAGCCAGATCTTGCCGTCCTTGCGGCTGAAGGTCTTGACCGTCGCCTCGTCCTCCAGCAGCGCGACGACGATCTCGCCGT
>CAMJGU010000172.1 GCA_946405325.1 uncultured Clostridia bacterium
GACGCCTCGCGCGCCGCGACGGGCATATCGGAGGTGTTGGCGATCAGCACCGTGCGCTTCATCAGGGACTCGCCGGTGCGCGGGTCCTTCAGCTCGGGGAACTCGCGCAGAACATCGGTCATCTCGTTGCCGCGCTCACCGCAGCCGATGTAGATGACGATGTCCACGTCCGACCACTTCGCCAGCTGGTGCTGCACGACCGTCTTGCCCGAGCCGAACGGGCCGGGGACCGCCGCCGTGCCGCCCTTGGCGATGGGGAACAGCGTGTCGATGATGCGCTGGCCGGAGGACAGCGGCTTCGTGGGCGGATACTTCTTTTCGTAGGGCCTGCCGATACGGACCGGCCACTTCTGGAGCATCTGGAGACGGACCTCTTTCCCGTCGTCGGTCTTGAGGGTGCCGAACTGCTCCGTGACGGTGAAGCTGCCGCTCTTGATGTCGGTGATCGTGCCGCTGACGTTGGGCGGCACCATGATCTTGTGGAGCACCACCGGCGTCTCCGGCACGGTGCCGAGGATATCGCCGCCGATGACACGGTCGCCGACCTTGGCGGTGGCGGTGAACTCCCACTTCTTGTCATGGTCGACGGCGGGGACTTCCACGCCGCGCGTGATGTTCGCGCCGACCTTCTCAACGATCTTCTCCAGCGGGCGCTGGATGCCGTCGTAAATGCCCTCGATCATGCCGGGGGCGAGCTCCACGCTCATCGGCGCGCCGGTGGTCTCCACCTCCGCGCCCGGGCCGAGGCCCGAGGTCTCCTCATAGACCTGAATGGAGGCGGTGTCGCCCTTCATGGTCAGGATCTCGCCGATCAGGCGCTGGGGGCCGACGCGCACGACGTCGGACATGTTCGCGTCGGCAAGGCCCGTCGCGACCACCAGCGGCCCGGATACTTTCACAATTTTACCAGCCAAAGGTTGATCCCTTCTTTCTTAAAGGATTTGGTTACAAAATGTCCGCGCCGACCGCACGTTCGATGGCGCGTTGAATGTTGTCCCGTCCGATGCCCAGAGAGCCTTCGCGCCCCGGGATCAGGATGATGGCCGGACGCAGCTCGTCCTTGTAGCGGTCGAGCACGTCGGGCAGGGCTTTCGCCAGAGTCTCCGTCAGGTAGATCACCGCGCAGTCGGTCTTGGCGAGGCGCTTGATCTCCTCGCGCGCCTGATCCGGGGTGCGGACCGGGTGCGTTTCCAGCCCCAGCGCGCGGAAGCCCATCACGGAATCCCAGTCGCCGACAACGGCAATGCTGTAGGTTGCTGCCATGGTTCTTCCTCGCCTCCCTTACACATAAACGGCGCGCAGCCGGCTGCGGATGACGTCCGCCGGAACGCCCGCCATGCGGCCCATGAGGATGATGCGGAGATTGGTGAACTCCGTCTCACGCGCCGCGAGGTACGCCAGCACCGGCTCTTCGCCGAAGGGGATGAGCCGCGCGGATTCGAGATACGCGCTCAGCGCGTCGTCGCACTCCCGCTCGAAGTCGGTCAGCGAAGCGCCGGAGACCGCTTTCGCGCCCGCGGCGCCCGCCGCGGCGAGGAGCGTCGGCGCGTACAGCTCGGCAAGGCCGCTGCCGCCGCTCGCGCTCACGCGCAGCAGCTCATCGACCGAGACCGTGCCGCCGTCAAAGACCACGCCGCGCAGGAAGTCCGCGTTCTTGCCCATGCGCATCGTGCGCACCAGCGTCCGCAGGTTGGCGGCGTCGATCTGGAGCCGGACGTAGCCGAGCAGGAACTCGCTGCCCGTCGCCTCCGCCGTCTCCAGCAGGTCGATGAAGTACCAGCGATCCACCGCGATGTCGCACAGCTGCGGGTCGCGGGTGGCGGCGAGAATGTCATAGCCCTCCTTCGCCGCGTCGTCGATGTGCCCGGGCAGATTGCTGCCGTCGCGCTCCTGATGCGCAAGGTACATCTCCTTGTCGCTGGCGCGGCCGAGTCCGATGAGCATTTCACCGGGGCTCACGTTCATCGCCTCCGCCTTGAGCAGGACCTTGACGTTGTGGTAGTCGTATTTGATTTTGAATACATCCAGATCACCCGGCGTCGGCATGGCGGCGGCGAGCTCGTCGAGCGCTTCGGCGCGCACGGCCATCAGGTCGGCATCGATCGCCTCGGGGTGCTTCGGCTCCAGCTGCCCGTAGCCGAAGGATTGCAGCAGCTTTGCCTCCTCCTCGTCCGATTTGGCGGCGATGAGCTGCTCGTACTGCTCGCTCGTCAGCAGGCTGTTCTCCAGCACGCGCACGCTTGCGGAGATGCCCAGATAATCCGTATCTTTAAACTTAGCCAAGGCGTTCCCTCCTTGCCTATCTTACTGGAACAGTATCTTTGCGACTGCTCCCGCCGTCTCCGCCTTTTGCAGGCGGACCAGCGTTTCGAACGCGCAGTTGACCTCCACGTTCTTGTCCCGCAGGATAAAGCCGCCGCGGATGGGGGCGGCGTCCTTCGACGCCGTCAGCTTCTTGCCGGAGGCGGCGTTCGCCTTCTCGACCGCCTTCGCGCCGTCGGCACTGTCCGCCGCGGAAAAGACCGCCTCCTCCGTGCCGGAGGACGACGCCCGCACCAGCAAATCGGCGAGCAGGTCGATCTTTTCCTGGCCGCTGAGGGCGCAGAGCTGATCCAGCGCCTTGTCGTAGGCCGCCTCCACCAGCTCCTGCTTGGCGGCAAGGATGGTCTTGCGCGCGTCCATCTCCGCCGCGCTCTTG
>CAMJGU010000173.1 GCA_946405325.1 uncultured Clostridia bacterium
TCGTCAATCCCGGGCACGATATCGAGGGCAGCTGGTTCCTCGCCGAGCAGGCGAACCTCACCGGCGACCGTGAGCTCCACGCCATCGCGCAGAACATCTTCCGCAACGCCATCACGGCGGGCTGGGATGAGAAGTTCGGGGGTCTCCTCTACTTCATCGACTGCATGGGCAAGCCGCCCGAGGCGTACGAGCACGACATGAAGCTCTGGTGGCCGCACAACGAGATCCTGATCGCATCCATGACCTTCTATCGCGACACGGGCGACGAGTACTATCTCGACTGGTTCAACAAAACGCTGGACTACTGCAAGCAGCACTTCGCCGACGACGAGTACGGCGAGTGGTACGGCTATCTCCGCCGCGACGGCTTCCCCACCGAGCCGCCCTGCAAGGGCAGCACCTTTAAGGGGCCGTTCCATGTGCCGCGCAGCCTGATTATCGTCGATAAGCTCATGGATGAGGTCGAGGCGAAGTAATGCAGCAGGTCTTTGACCCGGACAACGCATGGTGGCGGTTCGTCAGCCGCTGCGTGGACGTGGTGGGGCTGAGCGTCTTTTGGGCGATTTTGTGCATCCCCGTCGTGACCGTCGGCTCCGTGACCTCGGCGCTGTACTATACCGTCGTCAAGTGCTTTCGTCAGAATGAAAAGGGTACGTTCGGCATCTTTTCCCGCGCGATCCGCGAGAATTTCAAGCAGGGCGTAATAGCGACGCTTCTTTGTCTGCCGGTCGCCGCGGCGCTCATCTTCGGCTACGCCGTCATGCGCGCGAACTGGTCGAGCGACCTCGGCGCGGTGATGTTCGTCGCCTACGACATTGCGCTGATCGTACCGGCGGGCGTCGTATGCTGGCTCTTCCCGCTGCTGGGACGGTTTTCGTTTCGGCTGCGCGACGCGTTCCGCACCGCCGGGATGCTCGCGCTGCGGCACCTGCCGAGCACGGTGGTCGTGGTGCTGCTGACGCTGGAGCTGGGCATCTTCACCTTGGAGCGCTGGTGGCCGATCTGCTTAGCGCCCGCGCTCTGCGCGCTGCTGACCAGTCTCTTTTTCGAGCGAATTTTCCCGAAGTATCTGAGCGAGGACGAGACGGAAAAGCTGGAGGAAACCTCCGAAACCCCGATCGAATAAAAAAGGAAGCCGTCCGGCGGACGGCTTCCTTTCGTTATGCCAATGTCGGCACGAGCTTCGCCAGCTCCTCCGCCAGCTTTGCGTGCCCCTTTTTCGTCAGGTGCGTGAAGTCCACAGGGTTCATCTCGCAGTCCTTCGCGTCAAAGTAGGCGCAGCCGTTGCGCTCGGCAACCACCTTCATGTACGGCGGCAAGGCGACGGATTTCTCCACGCAGCCCTTGCCCATGACCTCATCGTGGAACCCCGCGCCCAGCGGCGGCGGGCAGACGACGAGGATATTCGGTCCCTTCGCGCCCCAGCAGGGCGTACTCTGGCACTTCTGGATCAGCCGCTCCATGCCGACCGCGATGGCGGCGGCGTTGGCGGCGAAGCGCTCCTTGGTGTCGTTGGTGCCCAGCATGATGACCAGCAGATCCACCGGCTCATGGGACATCAGAACGGGATAGGCGACGCCCACGCCGTCCATGGACTCGTGCAGCGCGTCGACAAACACCGTTGTGCGTCCGCCGAGACCCTCCTCCAGCACCAGATACTCCTCGCCCAGCGCCTGTTGCAGCAGGCACGTCCAGCGCTCGTTTTCGTTGAAGCGGTTCCCGCCGTCGGCGCAGTCGGACGGATCGGCACAGTAGCCGTGGGTGTTGGAATCGCCAAAGCAGACGATATGTTTTTTCATGGGGCTCGCCCTCCTCGTTTCCGGATGTTAGCATCTTAGGCATTTTCGCCCGTCGTGTCAAGAAACCCGATCGCTTTTCGGCATTTTCCCGAAAAAACCAGTCGAGCCTTTGGTTGTTTGTCTAAAACTTTTACATCAGCTTGACATATCGCTCCGCTTTTTGTATAATCTGCACATTGGAGCAGTGCTCCAAAAGATTTATAAGGAGGATACATCATGAAGAAGCTACTTGCACTGGCGCTCGCAATGGTCATGGTCCTCGGCCTTGCGGCCTGCGGCGGCACCGTCACCTCGACGGACACCCCCGCTCCTGCGGAGACCACCACCCCTGCTGACACCGCAGCGCCGGCGGACGCCGCTCCCGCGACGGCCAGCGCCATCACGCTTTGGACCTATCCCATCGGCGGCTGGGGCAATGAGGAGACCGTCAAGGCGCTCACCGACGCCTTCACCGCGGAAACCGGCATTGCCGTCACGGTCGAGTATCTGACCTACGCCGACGGCGACGACAAGGTCAACACCGCGCTGACCGCCGGCCAGGGTCCCGACCTCATCATGGAAGGCCCCGAGCGTCTCGTCTCCAACTGGGGCGCCAACGGCTACATGGTCAATATCGCCGACCTGTTCGACTCGGCTGACAAGAGCGAGCTCAACGCCGCGGCGCTGGACGCCTGCTTTGCCGACGACAACACCGCCTATGAGTACCCGCTGGTCATGACCGCGCACTGCATGGGCATCAACCTCAACGCGTTCAAGGAAGCCGGTGCGGATCAGTACATCAACACCGAGACCCACACCTGGACCACCGAGCAGTTCATCAATGCCGTCAACGCCCTTGAGGCGAAGTTCGGCGGCACCGTCGG
>CAMJGU010000174.1 GCA_946405325.1 uncultured Clostridia bacterium
TTCTCCATCTGCTCGGGGTCGGGGAAGGCGATGTAGTGGAAGATGCAGCGGCGCAAAAATGCGTCCGGCAGCTCCTTTTCCGCGTTGGAGGTGATGATGACGATGGGGCGATGCTTCGCCTTGACGGTCTCCTTGGTCTCAGGGATGTAGAACTCCATCTTGTCCAGCTCCCAGAGCAGGTCGTTGGGGAACTCCAGATCCGCCTTGTCGATCTCGTCGATGAGCAGCACGACCTGCTCGTCCGAGGAAAACGCCTCGCCGAGCTTGCCGAGCTTGATGTACTTCGCGATGTCGTCCACACCGGCGCTGCCGAACTGGCTGTCATAGAGGCGCTGCACCACGTCGTAGACGTACAGCCCGTCCTGCGCCTTGGTGGTGGACTTGACGCTCCAGATGATGAGCTGCTTGCCCAGCGCCTCCGCCACCGCCTGCGCCAGCATGGTCTTGCCCGTGCCCGGCTCGCCCTTGACCAGCAGCGGCTTTTGCAGCGCCGTTGCGATGTTCACCGCGCCGAGCAGCTCCGGCGACGCGACGTAGTTTTTGGTTCCCTGAAAGGCCGTTTCCATTCCGATGTCCTCACAATCTCTCATTTTTGCCGTTTTGCGTGATTATACAACAGCGGCGCGGGCTTTTCAACTTTGGGAATTGACTATTCCGTAAAAATTTGGTATGGTATATGAGTAGATTTCTGGGAATTTTTGATGAAACAAACCATATTTTAGGAGGCTACATCATGGCTGATACCTTTAGCACGGACCAGATCGCCCAATTGATCCTCGCCAAGCTGCGCCGCAACTTCGGCCGCACCGCGGAGCAGGCAACCAAGGCGCAGATGTTCCAGGCGTGCGCGCTGGTCGTGCGCGACATCATGTCCACCAACAACATCGCGTCGGAAAAGCTCGTTCAGCTCGGCCAGCAGCGTCAGGTGCACTACCTGTCCATGGAGTTCCTCATGGGCCGCTCGCTGGAGAAGAACGCCTTCAACCTCGGCGTTTTGAAGCCGATGAAGGACGCCATCAAGTTCCTCGGCTTTGACCCCGGCGAGATCTTTGAAGAGGAGCCGGACGCGGGCCTCGGCAACGGCGGCCTCGGCCGTCTCGCCGCCTGCTATCTCGAGGCGATGACCACGCTGGAGATCCCCGCCACAGGCTATTCCATCTGCTACGAGCTGGGCATCTTCAAGCAGAAGATCGTCGACGGCCAGCAGGTGGAGCTCGCGGACAACTGGCTTGACCTCGGCGATTCGTGGCTCATCACCCGCACCGACGAGACCGAGGAGGTCAAGTTCGGCGGCCGCATCATCGACCACTGGGAGGGCGGCATCAACCATCCCGAGCATGTGGAATACACCAGCGTCCTCGCCGTGCCGCGCGATATGCCCGTCGCCGGTTACAACACCGAGCACACCAACGTGCTGCGCCTGTGGGACGCCAAGTCCCCCACGCCGGTGGATATGTCCCTCTATTCCTCCGGCGACTACTTAAAGGCGGTGGAGCAGCAGGCCATGGCGGAGGTCATCGCCAAGGTGCTCTACCCCGACGACAACCACTACGAGGGCAAGTCCCTGCGCCTGCGCCAGCAGTACTTCTTCGTCTCCGCCACGATCCAGTCCATCATGCGCAAGCACCGCGCTCAGTACGGGACGCTGCGCAACTTCCACGAAAAGCACGTCATCCAGATCAACGACACGCACCCGACGCTGGTCATCCCCGAGATGATGCGCATTCTCCTCGACGAAGAGGGCTACGAGTGGGACGACGCGTGGAGCATCGTCACCAAGACGGTCGCCTACACCAACCACACCGTGCTCGCCGAGGCGCTGGAGCGCTGGCCGCAGCAGCTCTTTGAGTCCCTGCTGCCGCGCATCTGGAACATCGTCTGCGAGATCGCCCACCGCTACCAGCTCGAGCTGGAGCGCCACTTCGGTCAGGGCGACGGCCGCGTTGCCCGCATGGCGATCATCTGGGACAACGAGGTGCGCATGGCGAACCTCTGCATCTGCGCGTGCTACGCCGTCAACGGCGTGAGCGCGCTGCACTCCGAGATTCTGAAGCACGACGTCTTTGCCGACGCCTACCGCCTCGAGCCGGGCAAGTTCAAGAACGTCACCAACGGCATCGACCACCGCCGCTGGCTCTCCGAGATCAATCCGGAGCTGGACAAGCTGATCCGCGAGTGCACCGGCGGCGACGACTATCTGATCCACGCCTACAGGCTCAAGGAGCTGGAAAAATACGCCGACGACGCCGCGGTGCTCGACCGCCTCGGCCAGATCAAGCGCGACAACAAGCTGCGCTTTGCCGACTACATCAAGTCCGAGAGCGGCATCCTGCTCAACACCGACGCGCTGTTCGACGTGCAGGTCAAGCGCCTGCACGAGTACAAGCGCCAGCTTTTGAACGTCCTGCACATCATCTACCTCTATCAGCACATGAAGGAGGACCCGCACTTCGACTTCCAGCCGCGCACCTTCCTCTTCGGCGCGAAGGCGGCGCCGGGCTACTACGTCGCCAAGCGCATCATCCGCCTCATCAACTCCGTGGCGGACATGGTGACGAAGGATCCCGTCTGCAAGGACCGTCTGCAGGTCGCGTTCCTCGAGAATTACCGCGTGTCGCTCGCGGAAAAGCTGATGCCCGCGAGCGAGCTTTCCGAGCAGAT
>CAMJGU010000175.1 GCA_946405325.1 uncultured Clostridia bacterium
GTCACCGCGTCCAGCGGCGTCGGCTCGAAGCTGTGCGCCTCGCGGCCCGGGGAGAGCAGCAGCGTCACCTCCGCCCGGTCGCCCACGATGGCGCGGGCAAAGTCGTAGTACGGGAACAGGGTCGTGACGATCCGCAGCCGCCCGTCCTCCGGCGGCGCAGCGGGCGCGGCGCAGGCGGTCAGCAGCGCCGCGCACAGCGCCGCGCACAGCAGCCGTTTCCATCGCTGTTTCATCCGCGTCCGCCGTCCTTTCTCATCGAATTTGCAAATCGTTTGCAAATTGTACCATCCCTTTTCAAATTTGTAAAGAGTTTTCTTTTCAGAATTCGAAAAACAACTTGAACAAGCGTTTGATAAATGGTAAAATTACTTGTTAACTCGTTATCTCGGCCGGAAAGGAGGTCGCGCCATGGCGGTACACGACGGGCACCGCGCCCGGAAAAAGGAACAGTTCCGCACCCACGGGCTGGACGCCTTCGCCGATCACGAGGCCTTGGAGCTGCTGCTCTTCTACGCGATCCCCCGCGTGGACACCAACCCCGTCGCCCACCGGCTGATCGAGCGCTTCGGCTCGCTGGACGGCGTGCTCTCCGCGCCGCCGGAGGAGCTGGAGAAGGTCGACGGCGTCGGCGAGAGCGCGGCGACGCTTTTGAGTCTCATTCTCCCGCTGGTACGCCGCTCCCGCATGACGGCGTCCAAAAAGCCCGTCATTCTCGGCACGACGCAGGCCGCCGGCGAGTATTTCGTCGATCTCTTCTTCGGCATGCGCGAGGAGCGGCTGTACGAGGCGTGTCTCGACGCCAAGGGCAAGCTGCTGCGCTGCGCCAAGGTGGCGGACGGCAGCGTGGACGCGGTGAGCGTCAACATCCGCGTCATCGTGGAGAACGCCCTCAAGTGCGGCGCGAGCGCGGTCGTGCTCTCCCACAACCACCCAAGCGGCGTCGCCCTGCCCTCGGCGGACGACAACGCGACGACGCTTGCGGTTTACGATGCGCTCCGCACGGTTGACATTCGGCTGCTGGATCACATCATCGTCGCGGACGACGACTTTGTGTCGATCCGGGACAACGGACTGCTGCCGCCTATTTGAAGGTGATTTCATCACTTTCAAAGAAACGATTCAAATTCTTTGCCGCCTGCGGGCGGCAAACTCTGCGAGGCTTTTTATGGATTTCAAACTGCATGCGCCCTTTCAGCCCACCGGCGATCAGCCGGAGGCGATCGAAAAGCTAGTGAGCGGCGTCAACATGGGGCTTGACGAGCAGGTGCTCCTCGGCGTCACCGGCTCGGGCAAGACGTTCACGATGGCGAGCGTCATCGAGAAGATCAATCGCCCCACGCTGGTGCTGGCGCACAACAAGACGCTCGCGGCGCAGCTTTGCGCCGAGTTCAAGGAATTCTTTCCCGAAAACGCGGTGGAGTACTTCGTCTCCTACTATGATTATTACCAGCCCGAGGCGTACATTCCCCACACCGACACCTATATCGCCAAGGACGCCTCGACCAACGACGAGATCGACCGCCTGCGGCTCAGCGCCACCTGCGCGCTGCTGGAGCGGCGGGACGTGATTGTGGTCTCGTCGGTTTCCTGCATCTACGGCCTCGGCGAGCCGGACGACTTCGCGAAGCTGATGATCTCCATGCGCCCGGGGCAGACGCTGGATCGGGACGAGCTGCTGCGGCGGCTCATCGAGGACCGCTACGAGCGCAACGACGTCGCCTTTGAGCGCAACCGCTTCCGCGTGCGCGGCGACACGGTGGAGATCTACCCTGCCTACTACCGCGACCGCGCGGTGCGGGTGGAGTTCTTCGGCGATGAGATCGACCGCATCTCCGAGTTCCAGCCCACGACCGGAGCGCAGCTGCGGCTTTTGAACCACACGGTGATCTACCCCGCCTCGCACTACGTCACGACCAAGGACAAGATGGAGCGCGCCATCGGCGAGATCGAGGTGGAGCTCCAGGAGCGCGAGCAGTACTTCCGCGAGCAGGGCAAGGCGGTGGAGGAGCAGCGCATCCACCAGCGCACCCGCTACGACATCGAGATGATGCGCGAGCTGGGTTACTGCACCGGCATCGAGAACTACTCCCGCGTGATCGGCGGACGCCCGGTCGGCTCCCCGCCCATGACGCTGATCGACTACTTCCCCAAGGACTTTTTGCTGTTCGTGGACGAGAGCCACGTCACGCTGCCGCAGGTACACGCCATGTACAACGGCGACCGGGCGCGGAAAAACAGTCTGGTCGAATACGGCTTCCGCCTGCCCTGCGCGTTCGACAATCGCCCGCTCAAGTTCGAGGAATTCGAGCAGCGCGTCCACCAGCGCATCTACGTCTCCGCCACCCCCGGCGACTACGAGCGCGACCGCGCGGGTCAGATCGTAGAGCAGGTCATCCGCCCCACGGGATTGCTCGATCCCAAGGTCGAGGTGCGCCCCGTGGAGGGGCAGATCGACGACCTGCTGGCGGAGATCAATGCCCGCGCCGAGCGCGACGAGCGCGTACTGGTGACGACGCTCACTAAGAAGATGGCGGAGGACCTGACCGAATACCTCAAGGGCGTGGGCGTCAAGGTGCGCTACATGCACGCGGACGTGGAGACCATCGAGCGCATGGAGCTGATCCGCGACCTGCGCCTCGGCGAGTTCGACGTGCT
>CAMJGU010000176.1 GCA_946405325.1 uncultured Clostridia bacterium
GAGATCACCATGTCCTTTTGCAGCGCCTTGCACATGTCGTAGATCGTCAGCGCGGCGGCGGATACCGCGTGCAACGCCTCCATCTCCACGCCGGTCTCGCCTTTGCACTTGACCGTCGCTTCAATGTCCACCGCGTCCTCGCGCAGCGAAAAGCGCACGTCCACGCCGGTGAGCATCAGCGGGTGGCACATCGGGATGATCTCGCTCGTGCGCTTTGCCGCCAGGATGCCCGCCACCTGCGCCACCGCCAGCACGTCGCCCTTCGGCACGCCGCCGCTGCGGATGGCGTCCACCGTGGACGGCAGCATGGAGATCGTCCCCGCCGCCGTCGCGGTGCGATGGGTGGGCGCTTTGTCGCTCACGTCCACCATGCGGGCGCGGCCCTGATCGTTGAAGTGCGTGAAGACCATGTCAGCCTCCGATCTGATTCATCGCGCGCGGCGTGTCGCTGCCCTGCGCCAGATGGTGCCGCGCGGGCTTGAGCGCCGCGCCTTGCCGGATCGCGTTCTCCAAGTCTATGCCGTGGAGCCCGCGCAGCGGCAGCTCCGCCGCCGAGTGCAGGCAGGGCTTCAGCCGTCCGTCCGCCGTGACGCGGATGCGGTCGCAGTCCGCGCAGAAGCAGCGGCTCATGGGGCGGATCAGCCCCACCGTGCCCCGATGCCCCGGCACGCGGTAGAGCTCCGCCACGCCGTCGCCGCCGATGGGCTCGAGCGCCGGTACGGCGGAGAGCACCGCGTCGGCGGAGAGGAACCGCTCCCTGGGAAAATGCGCGCACACCCCCATGGGCATCAGCTCGATGAAGCGCACGCAGTAGTCGTTCTCCCGCGTGAGGGCGACGAAATCCGCGATCTCGTCGTCATTGACGCCGCCGAGCAGCACCGTGTTCAGCTTGGTGTGCGCAAAGCCCGCCGCCTTTGCGGCGTCCAGTCCGCGCAGCACGTCGTCTAGTTCGCCGCGGCGGGAAATGGCTCGGAATTTCGATGGACTTAGCGTGTCAATGCTGATATTCAATCGATCGATACCGGCTTGTTTTAAGTCGATTGCTATGTTTTCGAGCAGCGAGCCGTTGGTGGTCATGGTCAGCTCGCGGAGTCCGTCCAGCGCGCGTAAGCGCTCGATGAGCGTCAGAATGCCGCGGCGCACCAGCGGCTCGCCGCCTGTGAGTCGGATCTTCGTCACGCCGCAGCGCACGGCGGCTTCGCCGATCTCGGCAAGCTCCTCGATGGAGAGCATGTCCTCATGCGCCCGCTTGGGAACCCCCTCCTCCGCCATGCAGTACTGGCAGCGGTAGTTGCACAGCTCCGTGACGGACAGGCGGAGGTAGCGAATATCACGTTGATAGCGATCTTGTAAGAGGCGCATATGATCCTCCATGAGTCCCCCGTTCATGGAGGATCATCGTCATATTTCGCGGTTGCCGCGTCAGCGGCGAGCGAAATGACATTACTTTGACTTATCCGGTGAATTTATAATTCACCGGATAATGTCATGACTTGCTCCGGTGCGACGCCGACGAGCACCACCGGAGGATTGCGCAGCGCGGCCCACTCCTCCTTGGGCAGCTCCATGCGGATGGCGGAGGTGCCGCCCTCGGGTTCGAGCATGAGGATGGTGGAAAACGTGTCGTCGATGACCTCGGCGACCTTCGCGTCGAAGCGGTTCGGCTCGCCGCCGCGGGCGATGTGGAAGCTGTGGGCGCGCACGCCCGCGTAGGTGCAGACGTTGTTGACCTCCTGCGCGGTCTCCAGCGTGACGCCCCAGGCGAGGCACTTGACGTGGTTTTCGTCGATGCGCTGCACGCGGGAGAAGTTCTTGCAGCCGGAGATCAGCGCGGCGCTGACCGTCCACGGCGCGTCCATCAGTTCGCGGACGCTGCGCTTCGGCTCGCTCCTGCCGTCGGCGAGGACGCACACGTCCTTGCACAGGCGATAGACCTCGTCGCGGTCGTGGGAGACGTACACCACATCGCCGCGGTAGCTTTTGAGCAGCTCGCGCAGCTCCAGCTCCGTCTGCCACTTGAGATAGCTGTCGAGCGCGGAGAACGGCTCGTCGAGCAGCAGGCATTCCGGCTCGCTGAGGAGAGCGCGCGCGAGCGCGACGCGCTGCTGCTGCCCGCCGGAGAGCTGGCGGGGATAAAGATTTTCCGCCGCTTCCAGCCGGAACGCGCGCAGCTTTTCGTCCACCGCCGCCTTTCGCTTGCCCTGCGGCAGGCGCTGCGCCGCGGCGTAGAGGTTGCCCTTGACCGTCATGGTGGGAAACAGGGCGTAATGCTGGAACAGATACCCCACGTGCCGCGCCTGCGGCGACTTGTTGATGTGCCTGGTGCTGTCGAACAGCACGCGGTCGTTCAGAACGATGCTGCCGCGGTCGGGGGTCTCTAACCCCGCGATGCACTTGAGCGTCATGCTCTTGCCGCAGCCCGACGCGCCCAACAGCGCCATCACGCCGCCGTCGGAGTCGAACTGCACGTTGAGGGTGAAATCCCGCAGCTCTTTATAGATGTGGACGGAGAGGCTCATGCTTTCCCCTCCTTTTTCTCCAAGAGATTGACCGCCAGCAGCACCACCGCCGAGATGGCGATGTTCACCAGCACCCAGCGCAGCGCCAGCGCGTCGTTGCCGGTGCGCCAGAGCTGATAGACCTCGGTGGCGAC
>CAMJGU010000177.1 GCA_946405325.1 uncultured Clostridia bacterium
CCGCCTCGAGGCCCATCGCGCCGCCGTTTTCGTTCACAAAGCCGATGACGTTGGACGCCAGCGAACCGAAGGGATAGTAGCGTTTGGTGGTAGGCTCCATGAAGATGCTGTTGCCCTTGATGCCGTTGTCGGTGATGAACGCGCGCACTTTGTCGGCGTCCTCCTGATCCACGCGTTTTTTGACAAAGACGTACTGGGAATTGGTCTTTTTCATCTTTTCGCGCAGATCGTCCTCGTCGAGGTCCAGGATCTCCGCCAGTCCCTCAGCAATGAGCGTTTTATCCTGATCGTACTTCTCGATATCCAGCGGCGACATGAGGATGTTTTCCGCCGTGGAGGAGATCGCCAGCGCGCGGCCGTTGCGGTCGAAGATCGAGCCGCGGGACGCGCTGACGGTGGTGCGCATGGTCTGCTGGCGCACGGCGATGTCCTGCAGCTCGTCGTGGCGCGTGATCTGCCACTCGTAGAGCTTGCTGAACAGCAGCACGAAGCTCAGCACGCCGAATATTGCCAACAGCAGCAGCGTCCGCATACCGATGGTTCGGTTGGCGCGGCGGACGGCGTCGGGTCTTCTTTTCGGACTTTGGGCCATAGAAACGGTCTCCTATTCACGGACATAAGGAGTAAGGAAGTTCCTTACCCCTTATGTATAGTCTATCTCATTTAAAATATTCCACGAGGGATCCCACGTTCTGCCCCACCGCGGTGAACACACGCCCCAGCGGATTGCCGCCCGTGTTCCCGTAAAGCACCACATTGTCCGGTGCGGAGAGGTCGACGTAGTAGATCTGCGAGGCGCTGGGCTTCGCCATGCCGCTGGCCTCCGCCGCCTCCTTGATGGCGGTGAGATCGAAGGTGCGCTCATAGCGCGCCACCAGCTTGACGTGCTCCTCCTGCAGGGTGCTGAGCCGCTTCTGCTCGTGGACGACCTCACGGGAGATCATGGACAGCTGTGCGTAGCTCATCAGCAGCACAACGACCATCGCCGCCGCCACGCCGAAGCCGAGGACGACCGCGTTGGAAACGCGGATGCGCTCGCGGCGCTTTTGCTTCGGCTGCTCCGCTGTGCGCCTGCGCGGGGCTGGTCTGCTCTCGCGCATTCTGCGCTCGGCGTATTCCCGACGCTCACGCTCCTCGCGGCGGCGCTGCTCCCGCTCCAGATAGTCGTAATCATAGGCGAGGTTGCCCGACACATAACGCTGATTCACTTGTCGCGTGGTCCTGCGAGCCATGCGCCGGTCCCCTCTCCTTCGTTTTTGCGTTCCTTAACAACATTTCTCCGCCACGCGCAGCTTGGCGCTGCGGGCGCGGGGATTCTCCGCCAGTTCCTCGTCTCCCGAGACGATGGGCTTGCGGGTGACGAGCCGCATCTTCGGCTTCCGGCCGCAGACGCAGACCGGAAACTCCGGCGGACAGATGCAACCGGTTGCCAGATCCTTGAATTTCTGCTTGACGATGCGATCCTCCAGCGAGTGGAAGGTGATGACCGCCAACCGTCCGCCGGGCTTCAAATGTGCCTCCGCGGCGTCCAGCATCGGCTCCAGCTCGCCCAGCTCATCATTGACGGCGATGCGGATCGCCTGAAAGCTGCGCTTGGCGGGATGCTGCTTCTCCCGCAGCGCCTTGGCGGGCATCGCGCCGCGGATCAGCTCCGCAAGCTCCAGCGTGGTCTCGATGGGCTTCCGCTCCCGCGCCGCGCAGATTGCCTTCGCGATCTGCGGCGCAAAGCGCTCCTCGCCGTATTCATAGAGAATACGGCGCAGCTCCTCATACGACGCCGTGTTCACCAGCGTCCGCGCCGTCAGCGGCGCGCTCTCGTCCATGCGCATATCCAGCGGCGCGTCCTGCTTGTAGGAAAAGCCGCGGCTCGCGTCGTCCAACTGCGGCGAGGAGACGCCAAGGTCGAACAGCATGCCGTCCACCGCGTCCACGCCCAGCTCGTCCAGCACCGCGCCGAGGCGGGAGAAGTTGCTGTGCACCAGCGTCACGCGCTCCATGTGCTCCGCAAGGCGCTGCCGCGCGGCGGTGAGCGCCGTTTCGTCCCGATCGAGGGCGATGAGCCGTCCCGTGGTCAGGCGGCGCACGATCTCCGAGGAGTGGCCCGCGCGGCCCAATGTGCCATCGACGTATATGCCGTCCGGCCTGATCGCCAGCGCGTCCAGACACTCCTGCAGCAAAACGGGTTTGTGCCCGTAGTCAGCTTCCATATCAGATACCAAGCTCTTCCATGATGGCGGCGAGATTCTCGGACTCGAGCTCCTCCGTCTCCAGCTTGTTCCAGGTCTCCGCGTTCCAGATCTCCGCGCGGCCGGAAACGCCGACCACCATCACGTCCTTTTCCAGCTTCGCGTGGCTGCGCAGATTCTGCGGCAGCAGGATGCGTCCCTGAGCGTCCGGCTCGCACTTCATGGCGTTGCCGTAGATCAGGCGTTGCACGATGCGGGACTTGGAGTAGGGCAGATTCTCAAACTTCTTCGTCAGCTGCTCCCACGCCTCTTCGGAGTACACCGTCAGGCAGGGGTCGGACACGTCGATGGTCACATAGAAGGTCTCGCCCAGCTCCTCGCGGAGCTTGGCAGGAATGAACAGCCGCCCCTTCGCGTCGATGCTGTGCTGATATTGACCGGTCACGGCTGTCCCCCCTCTCCTTT
>CAMJGU010000178.1 GCA_946405325.1 uncultured Clostridia bacterium
GGAATGACGGTGGTGGCGTCGGGCTTTTTGTAGTCGCTGCCGAGCTTCGCGAACACCTTGTTGAACGATACGCCCACCGAGATCGTCAGCCCCAGCTCGCGCTTGATGCGCTCCCGGATCGTGTCCGCCAGCGCCTTTTCGTCGCCGCCGAAGAGATGCAGCGAGCCGGTCACGTCCAGCCAGCTCTCGTCGATGCCGAACGGCTCGATGAGATCGGTGTAGTCGTAGTAGATGGCGTTGACCTTTTTGGAGTATTCGGAGTAAAGCCCATGGTGCGGCGGCAATAATACCAGATCGGGGCACTTGCGCTTCGCCTGCCAGATGGTCTCCGCGGTCTGGACGCCGAACTTCTTCGCCGGGTCGTTCTTGGCGAGGATGATGCCGTGGCGGGACTCGGGATCGCCGCAGACCGCCACGGGCAGGTTTTTCAGCTCCGGATGGGAGAGCAGCTCCACGCTGGCGAAAAAGCTGTTCAGATCGCAGTGGAAGATGACGCGGCTCACCGCGTGCGCACCTGATCGTCGCCGCGGAAGAACAGCGCCAGCGAGTCGGGACCGAGGTGGGAGCCGGTCACCGGCTCATAGTCCACCAGCAGCACGTCTCTGGGCGGGCGGTTGCGGCGCAGCAGCTGGATGAGGTAATCCGCGTCGGCGCGGCAGTCGCAGTGCGCGACGCCGACGAGCTGCTGCTCCGGCGCGACGGCGTACTTGTCGTAGCGCGCGGCGAGGTTTTCGATGACCTGACGGCGGCCGCGCACCTTGCCCGCGAGCACGATGTGGAAGGTCTCGTCGCCCTTGAGCACGGGCTTGATGTTGAGCATCGTGCCGAGCAGTGCGCCCATGCCGGACAGCCGCCCCGTGGCGCGCAGATACTGGAGATTGCCCACCGTGAAGATGGAGCAGACGTTGTAGCGTTCCTTTTCAAGGATATCTGCCGCCTCGTCGAGCGATTTGCCCTCGTCGCGCAGCTCCGCGGCGCGCAGCGCCTGCAGCCCCTCGCCGAGCGACGCGGTGCCGGAGTCCATGCAGCGGATGGCGCGCCCCGGATAGGCGTTCATCAGCTCCTTTGCGGCGATCAGCGAGGACTGGTACGAGCCGCTGATGCCCGATGCCATGCTGACGAACAGGATATCCTGCCCCGCCTTGATCAGCGGCTCAAAGCAGTCGATATACCGCTGGGGCGGGATCTGCGAGGTGGTGACGCTGACGCCGACGCGCATGGCGGAGAAAAAGCCCACCGCGTCGAACTCCTGCCCCTCGAGGTCGATATATTCCTTGCCGTTCATGTAGTAGGAAAAGGGGAGCACGGCAATATCCCGCTCCCGCAGCAAGTGGTTCGGCAGGTTGGCGGAAGTGTCGGTCACGACGGAAAATGACATGATGCAGTCTCCTTTCTGAAGAAATCAGACCTCTTCTATGATAGGTTACGCCGCGCGGGAAGTCAAGCGGGAAAAGCGGCGAAAGCACTTGCTTTATGGGCGGCAAGCGGCTATAATCGAGGACAGTACAGGCATGGATCATGCCGGAAAAGAAGAAAGGCTTTGCCATGAGAACGGACAGAAAGCTGAACATGACCATGCTCTGCGATTTTTATGAGCTGACCATGGGCAACGGTTACTTCCAGTGCGGGTTTGCGGACAAGATCACCTATTTCGACGCGTTTTTCCGCTCCGTGCCCGATAAGGGCGGCTTCGCCATCGCGGCGGGCTTGGAGCAGCTGATCGACTACATTGAGGATCTGCACTTCTCCGCCGAGGACATCGACTATCTGCGCTCGCGCAAGCTCTTCAGCGAGGAGTTTTTGGAGTATCTGCGCGATTTTAAGTTCACCGGCGACATCTGGGCGATCCCCGAGGGCACGCCCGTGTTCCCGCGCGAGCCGCTGGTCACCGTCCGCGCCCGCGCCATTGAGGCGCAGCTCATCGAGACCTTTACGCTGCTGACGCTCAACCACCAGTGCCTCGTCGCCACCAAGGCGAACCGCATCGTCCGCGCCGCGAAGGGGCGGGCGGTGATGGAGTTCGGCTCCCGCCGCGCCCAGGGCAGCGCCGCCGCCATCGACGGCGCGCGCGCCGCGTATATGGCGGGCTGCGTCGGCACCGCCTGCACGATCTCCGACCAGCTCTACGGCACGCCGGCGCTCGGCACCATGGCGCACGCGTGGGTGCAGATGTTCGACAGCGAGTACGAGGCGTTCAAGACCTACTGCGAGCTGTACCCCACCAACGCGACGCTGCTGGTGGACACCTACAACACGCTCAAATCCGGCATCCCCAACGCCATCCGCGTCTTTAACGAGGTGTTGAAGCCCAAGGGCATCACCAAGTGCGGCATCCGCCTCGACTCCGGCGACATCGCCTACCTCACCCGCGAGGCGCGCAAGATGCTCGACGAGGCGGGCTGGGAGACCTGCAAGATCACGGTGTCCAACTCGCTTGACGAGTACCTGATCCGCGATTTGTGGAACCAGGACGCGAAGATCGACGCCTTCGGCGTGGGCGAGCGCCTCATCACCGCCAAGAGCGAGCCGGTGTTCGGCGGCGTTTACAAGCTGGTCGCCGTGGAGGACGAAAACGGGAACGTGACGCCCAAGATCAAGATCAGCGAGAACGTGGGCAAGATCACCGTGCCGCACTTCAAGAAGGTCTA
>CAMJGU010000179.1 GCA_946405325.1 uncultured Clostridia bacterium
AGCGTCGGCTGGTAGCCGACGGCGGAGGGCATGCGCCCGAGCAGCGTGGAAATTTCGCTGCCCGCCTGCACGAAGCGGAAGATGTTGTCGATGAACAGCAGCACGTCGCGGTTCTCGCGGTCGCGGAAGTACTCCGCCATCGTGAGTCCGCTCAGCGGCACGCGCATACGCACGCCCGGGGACTCGTTCATCTGGCCGAACACCAGCGCGGTCTTGTTGATGACGCCGCTTTCCTGCATCTCGTGCCAGAGGTCGTTGCCCTCGCGGCTGCGCTCGCCCACGCCGGTGAAGATGGAGTAGCCGTCGTGCTCCATGGCGACGTTGTGGATCAGCTCCTGAATGAGCACCGTCTTGCCGACGCCCGCGCCGCCGAAGAGGCCGATCTTGCCGCCTCGGGCGTAGGGCTCGAGCAGGTCGATGACCTTGATGCCGGTCTCGAGGATCTCGACCGACGGGGTCAGCTCGGAAAAGCTGGGCGCGCTGCGGTAGATGCTCATGCGCTCGGTGTCCTCGGCGACGGGCTCGCCGCCGTCGATGGGCTCGCCCAGCACGTTGAACATGCGCCCGAGCGTCGCGCTGCCGACGGGCACCTGAATGCTGCGCCCCGGCGCGCTCACGGTCATGCCGCGGTACAGCCCCTCGCTGCCGGAGAGCATGACGCAGCGCACCACGCTGCCGCCGATGTGCTGGCTGACCTCCATGACGCGCTGCTCGCCGCCGACCTCCGCGAGGACGACCTCCTTGATCCTGGGCAGCTGGCCCACCTCAAACTGCACGTCGACCACGGGGCCGGCGACCTGTTTGATCGTTCCTGTTGTCAAGCCTGTTGCCTCCTTACTTCTTTTTGTTGCGCTGCGCCTGCGCGCCCGCGGAGATCTCCGTGATCTCCTGCGTGATGGCGGTCTGGCGCGTGCGGTTGAGCTGGAGCGAGAGGTCGCCCAGCAGCTCCTGTGCGTTGGTGTTCGCCGCGTCCATGGCGGTGACGCGGGCGTTCTGCTCGGAGCAGAAGCTGTCGAGCAGGGCGGAATAGAGAAAGCCGCTCAAATAGCTGCGCATCACGCCCTGCACCACGGCGTCCACCGAGGGGACGAACTCGAGCGTCGGCTCGTCCGCGCGCGCTTGCGTGTCGAACTGCTGGCGCTCGAGCGGCAGCAGCCGGTGCGTGAGCGCGGCGGATGCGATGGAGTTCTTCATGTCCGTGTAAATGACGGTCAGCTCGTTGAGCGCGCCGTCGTCGTAGCGGTCGAGCAGCGCGGTGGTGATGGCGCGCGCCGTCTCCATGGACGGGCTGTTCGCGCCGGGAAAGAACGTCGTCGGGTATTTGTGCGCCTGAAAATAGCGCCGCCCCACCTCCCCGACCACGAAGATCTCCGCGTCGGGCTTTTCCTGATAGAGCGCCTCCGCCGCGCGGATGACGTTGAGGTTGTACGCGCCGGCGAGCCCCTTGTCCGCCGTGATGACGAGGATGCCGCACACGCCGCCGCGCGGCAGCGCGCCGTCGGCGTCGAAGAAATAGCGGCTGCGGTAGCTGCCGTCGACGCGGAGGATGCGCCCGATCTCGCCGCGGAGCGAGTCGAAGTAGGGCCGCGTCTGGGCAAGGTCCGCCTTGGCGCGGCGCAGCTTCGTGGACGAGATGAGGTACATCGCGCCCGTGATCTTCTTCGTCTCCTGCACCGCCTTGATGCGGTCCTTCAGCTCCTTAGCGCTCGCCATCGGGAGCCTCCTCGCCGTGTCCGCCGCGGAGCCAGCGCGCGGCGAATTCCTTCGCCGAGGCGAGGATGTCCGCCTTGTCGCGGTCGAGCAGCTTGCCGTTGCGGTCGATGCGGCGGCAGATGTGGTCGTGCTGCGCCTCCACGGCGGCGAGCAGCTTCTCGCGGTAGTCCAGCAGCTCGTCGATGGGGATGTCCTCCATCGTGTGGTTCAGCGCCGCGATGAGCAGAATGACCATCTGGTGCTGGGAGAACGGCTTGTACTGCTCCTGCCGCAGCAGGCGCATGAGCCCCTGGCCGTATTTGAGCTGCTTCTTCGTGACCTCGTCGAGGTCGGAGGAGAACTGCGTGAACGCCTCCATCTCGCGGAACTGCGCGAGGTCGATGCGCAGCGACCCGGCGCTCTGCTTCATCGCCTTGGTCTGCGCCGCGCCGCCGACGCGGCTGACCGACAGTCCCACGTTCACCGCCGGACGCTGACCGGAGAAGAACAGGTTGCTCTCGAGGTAGATCTGGCCGTCGGTGATGGAGATGACGTTGGTGGGGATATAGGCGGACACGTCGCCCGCCTGCGTTTCGATGATGGGCAGCGCCGTCATGCTGCCGCCGCCCAGCTCCTCGGAGAGGTGCGCGGAGCGCTCCAGCAGACGGGAGTGCAGATAGAACACGTCGCCGGGGTACGCCTCGCGCCCCGGGGAGCGCTCCAGCAGCAGCGAGAGCGCGCGGTACGCGATGGCGTGCTTGCTCAGGTCGTCGTAGACGATCAGCACGTTGCGCCCGGTGTGCATGAAGTGTTCGCCCAGCGCCGTCGCGGCGTAGGGCGCGATATACTGCTCCGCCGCGGGGTCGCTGGCGGAGGCGCTGACGATGATCGTGTGCTGCATCGCGCCGTGGGCTTCGAGATTCGCCGCGATCTGGGCGACGGAGCT
>CAMJGU010000180.1 GCA_946405325.1 uncultured Clostridia bacterium
TGCCCGTGGGCATCCAGCTCGGGCGCTCCTTGGTGCCGCGGGCGCGGGTCTCGGTCTTGGGGGCGGTCAGCATGACCTTGGAGATGACGGTGCGCTCGGTCTCGATGCCGTTGACGTACACCACGTCCGCCACGATGTCCGCCGTGCCGTACTCGCCCTTGTCGATGACCCGGGTGTCGCCCTGGTACATCGAGGGATCGTCCACATAGTTCACGTCGAAGTCCACGTCGTCGCGGTAGTTCTGCCGCTCCGTGACCTTGACGGTCAGATAGGGGACCTCCTTGCTCAGCACCAGCTCGTCACCGATGTTGATGTGGTTGATGTTGTAGCCGGGGTTGAGGGCAAGCAGCTCGTCGTTGCTCATGTCGTGTTCCATGGCGATCTTGCCCCAGGTGTCGTACTTCTGGACGGTGTAGGTCTCCTCGCCGGCCTTGGTGCTGTTGATGGTCTCGGCGATGTAGCCGAGGTTCACGAGGCTGTCGGTGGGAACGTAGCCCTCGCTGATGCGCACGTCCTCGACGAAGTCCACGGACAGCGTATCCGCGGACACGCCGATCTGCTTGACCTGCTCGAGCAGCGCCTCCAGCGCACCCTTGTAGGGCGTGGAGCCCACCAGCTCGTCGTCGATATAGAGGGAGTAGCCGTAGGTGACGAGGCCGACCTCGTCGGTCAGCTCCTTTTCGAGATCCGCGATCTCGCCCAGCTCGCTGCGGCGGACGAGGCTGCTGGTGTACTGGAGCGCGTCGTCGGAGAAGGTAAAGGAATTGCCCAGCGTCTCGGCGGTCAGCGTTTCCACGCTCGCGGCAATGCGCCGCGCCTGCGCGGCGTCGCCCACGACCTCCAGCGTCTCGCCGTTGTAGCTCACGGCGGTGCCGGTGGTGTAGAGCGAGAAGAAGGCGGCGACGGAGGCAAATACCAGCGCCACGGCGACAAAGGCGAGCGGGCGCAGGCGGCTGCGCCGGGTGGCGCGGACGGTGCTGACCTGCAGCCGCTTGCCGCGGCGGCGGAAAAGCCGCTCCTTGAGCTTCGAGCGCCACATCGGGAACAGCCCCGGGATCAGCAGCAGCAGCTGGATCGGACGGCGGTTGGACTCCGGAAAGTTGCCCGCCTTATGCTCGCGGTGCAGCGTGCGCAGCCGCGGGCCGATGCGGCGCAGCCGCGCCCAGACGCGATCCGGCAGCGAGCCGAGCCACGCGAGGATCCCCGCGAGGAGCTCGGCAAACGAGACCGGGCGACTGGCGACCTTGGCGCCGCGCTCCCGAGCGCGGGCGCCTGCGCTCGCTTTCTTCTTATTATGATGATCGGGTGTTGACATGAACCGTACCTCAATCACAGGATTCCCCAAAATGGTTACAAATTGTAACATATGCCATGATACAATTTTTTCCTGCCCCCGTCAAGGCAAAATTTCCGCCAAAGATGAACGAAATGTGAATTATTTCGGGAGCTTTCCCAGATTTTGGGAAATCCGCTTCCGCAGACCACCACATCTTCCGCTTTTGCACAAAAGGGAGAAAATGAAAAAATTTGGCTCGGACGGTTGAGGATAGAGCAAAAATCATGTATCATATATGCGTAAAATCATGCCGTGATTCACGGCAATATTAGGAGGAAAACGCAAAATGTTTGGTTTTGGCGAAATGATCAAGGGCCTGAAGGCCAACCCCAAGAGCATCGTCTTCACCGAGGGCACCGACGCCCGTATCCTCGAAGCGAGCGCGCGCCTGCTGTCCGGTACGTTTTTGAAGCCGATCCTCATCGGCAAGGAGGACGAGGTCTTTGCCGCGGCGGAGGAAGCGGGCTTCAACATCCGCGGCGCGGAGATCGTCGACCCCGCCAGCTATCCCAAGATGGATGAGATGGTCAAGAAGATGGTCGAGCTGCGCAAGGGCAAGATGAGCGAGGAGCAGTGCCGCGAGGCGCTGACCCACGCCAACTACTTCGGCACCATGCTCGTCGCCATGGGCGAGGCGGACTGCCTGCTCGGCGGCGCGACCTATTCCACGGCGGACACCGTGCGTCCGGCGCTCCAGCTCGTCAAGACCAAGCCGGGCAACAAGATCGTCTCCTCCTGCTTCATTATGGTTCGTGAGCGCGCCACCGGCGAGAACGAAGTCCTCGCCATGGCGGACTGCGCCATCAACATCGACCCCACCGAGGACGACCTCGTGGAGATCGCCACCGAGACCGTCAAGTGCGGCCGCGTGTTCGGCATCGACCCGCGCGTGGCGTTCCTGAGCTACTCCACCAAGGGCAGCGGCAAGGGCGAGACCGTGGACAAGATGCGCAACGCCTGCGCCAAGACCCAGGCCGCCATGCCCGACGTGCCGGTGGACGGCGAGATGCAGTTCGACGCCGCGACCTCCCCGGTCGTCGCCCGCACTAAGCACCTCGACGGCGGCGTCGGCGGCAAGGCGAACGTGTTCATCTTCCCCGACATCAACGCCGGCAACATCGGCTACAAGATCGCCCAGCGCCTCGGCGGCTTCGACGCCTACGGCCCGATCCTGCTCGGCCTCAACGCGCCGATCAACGACCTCTCCCGCGGCTGCAACGGCCAGGAGGTCTACTCCATGGCGATCATCACCGC
>CAMJGU010000181.1 GCA_946405325.1 uncultured Clostridia bacterium
AACGCCTTGTGGCAGGCGTAGAGCGTTTCGGGCGTGATCTCCTGAATGCTCTCCACCGTGCCGGCGATGGGGACGCGGGCGGGGTTGCTGCGGTAGAGACAGGCGAGCAGGTTTTTGTACACCCGCCAGTCCGGACCGTCCTCGGTCATGCGGATCTCCTGCGCGATGATGCCGCGCTCCTTGTCCACGCTCTCCTGCGTGAAGTAGGGCACGGAGACGAACGAGAGCAGGATACGCAGGTTTTCCTCAAAATGCTCGGTGCAGTCGAAGTAGTACGCGGTCATGGAGTTGGCGGTGAACGCGTTGGGCTCCGCGCCGTTCTGCGACAGCGTTTGCAGCGCGTTGCCGTCCGCCGTGTCGAACATCTTGTGCTCAAGATAGTGCGCGATGCCGGCGGGGGTATCGTGCCAGACGCCGTCGAGCTTGAACTTCATATCCATGCCGCCGTAGCGGGTGGTGAAAAAAGCGTAGCGCTTGCGGTAGCCGGGCTTCGGCACGATGGCGACGCGCAGGCCGTTCGGCAGCGTCTCGGTCAGCACCGTTTCCCCGATGCGCGGGTATTCTGTTTTCGTCATTCGGCGTCACCCTCCCCTTTGAGAAAATAGACCGTGTCCAGCGTCATGCTTTTCGCCGCGGCGACAATGCGCTCCGGCGTCACGGCCTGCAGATCTTCGATCATCGCCTCGTCGTTCTCCCACAGACCGGTGGCAGCCTGACCGAGGGTGTTCTCCTCCATGCGGGTGCCGGAGTCCTCGCGGGAGCGGATCGCGCTGATGAGCACGCCCTTGGCGCCGTCCAGCTCCCACGGCTCAAAGTCGCCGAGCTGCACCGACTCAAGCTGCGCGAGGATCTCGTCGTGCGCGCGCTGATAGTCCGCGAACTCGATGCCGGAGGACACCGTGACAATGCCCTTGGAGCGGTGGTAGGCGCTGGAGGCGTAGTAGCAAAGCGACAGCTTTTCCCGCACGTTGAGGAAGAGCTTGGAATTGCTGTATCCGCCGAAGATGAGGTTCGCGAGCAGCATCGCGTGCTCGTCCTCGGTCGGCGCGCGGAAGCCCAGCGACAGCTTGCCCTGCGTCACGTCCATCGTCTCGTCGAGATAGCGCGGCTGCGCGGGCGCGGCAACGCGCACGGAGCGGGCGGGCTCGACGCGCTCGCCGTGGGGCAGTCCCCGGAGACCGTGGCGCAGCGCGTCCTCGACGCGGCGCTGCTCGGCGCTGCCGCAGTAGAACAGCTCGATATGAGCAGTCATCAGAATGTTCTGGTAGAACTCGTAGAGCGCGGCGCTGTCCAGCGCGGCGACCGCTTCCTCGGTGCCGAGGCGGGGGATGCCGTAGCGCTCGCCGCGGCACATCTCCTCGATGAGCCGCTTGTCGGCGTAGTCGCGTTTGTCGTCGAGAATGGAACGGATGGCGTCGATGAGGTTGTCCTTCTCGCCGTCCACATAGGCGGGGAGAAATACGCCGTTCTCCGTCACCGGCCGCAGCAGCACCTCGCCCAATAGATCGGCGGAGGCTTCCAGCAGCTTCTCGCCGCCGAGGGCGTACTTGTCGTCGATGAAGCTCATGAGAAAGCCGAAGCACTGGTTTTCGCCCTTTTTGCGCACGGTGTAGCTCAGCCCCGCGCCATAGAGCAGATCCAGCGCGCAGGACAGCGCGCGCATGTCGCGGCAGCGCTCCGTGCCGCGCCGCAGCACCGCGGGCAGCAGTGCGCCCGGCGCGACGGTCTCGGCGGCGATCGGCGTCACCAGCTGGGCGGACAAGAGACCGTTTTTGAATTTTCCGGCCTGAATGTAGTTGAGAAATACTCCGGGGGACAGCTCTTTTCGGACAGCTTGCATACAGATACCTTTCTTTCACAGTTTTCTTTGCCGTTCCCTAGGATAACACGAAACCGGCTTGAATACCACTATTTTCAATAAAAAAAGAAAAGCCACGGTTTTTCGGCAAATTCCCCTTGACTTTTGGGGTATCATAGGGTAAACTAATTCCTGTTGTAAAGGGATAAGACTTTACACGGAATCTGACAAGGAGGACTCCCCGGTGAAAAACCAGACGTTCCGCATGACCATGCTCTTCGATTTTTACGGGGAGCTGCTCACCGAGCGGCAGAAGGAATTCTACCAGCTCTACTATGACGAGGACCTGTCCCTCGCCGAGATCGCGGAGAACTACGGCATCTCCCGCCAGGGCGTGCGCGATGTGATCGTTCGCGCCGAGGCGTATATGACCGAGATCGAGGACAAGACCGGCTTGGTCAAGCGCTTCATGCAGCTCACGCCCCATGTGGAGGCGATCGAGCAATCGGTGGCGGAGATCCGGCAGATGAACCTCCGGCTCTTTGAGGACAAGCGTTTGAGCGAGCTGTGCGCGGCGATCGAGCAGGAGACCGCGGCGCTCAAGGAATAAAGAGGAAGCATAGGTATGGCATTTGAGGGCCTTTCCGAAAAACTGAATTCGGTCTTCAAAAATCTGCGCGGCAAGGGGCGCGTCAGCGAGGAGGATATCCGCCTTGCGATGCGCGAGGTGCGCATGGCGCTGCTCGAAGCGGACGTCAGCTACAAGGTCGTCAAGGACTTTGTGGCGACGGT
>CAMJGU010000182.1 GCA_946405325.1 uncultured Clostridia bacterium
ATGGCGGGCAGAATGGGAACGAACACGTCGCCGGGAACCTTGAGGATGCGTCTCCACAGCGGAGCCTGCGCGGCAGCCGCGGCCTTGACCTCGTCCTTGGTGGCGGCGGTCATGCCGGTGACGGCGAGGAACTCGTCGTAGACCTTGTTGACCGTGCCGGTGCCGATGATCAACTGAAGCTGACCGTTCGACTCGAACATGCCCTTGACGCCGTCGATGTTCTCGAGTTCCGCCTTGTCGAGCTTGCTGTTGTCCGCGATCACGAGACGCAGACGGGTGGCGCAGTGCGCCGCGCTGACGACATTCTCTCTCCCACCGATGTGAGAGACGATCTCCTCAGCGCACTTACGGTAATCCAATGCCATAAGTGGTTTTCTCCTTCACATTCATCTGTTGACCGCAAGCACAAACGGCCACAAGCGCTATTATAATGGAAGGACTTAACAATGTAAACAAAAACTTGCGCCTCCGGCGCAAGTTTTTTGTAATATCGTCAAATGAGCTTCAATTGTTCAAACGCGCGGGCGATCCCGTCCTCGGAAACGGCGGGACAGACCATGTCGCTGCGCTCCTGAAGCGCGGGGCTGCCGTTCGCCATGCAGACGCCCACGCCCACGGTCTCGATCATCTCCCAATCGTTCATGCTGTCGCCGAAGCCCACGGTGTCCTCGATGGACACGCCCAGCTCGTCCGCGATCATGCGCACGCCGCGGCCCTTGTCAAAAGCGCGGTTGATCATCTCGCCGTTGACGCAGCCCTTGGAAAACGCGTCCTGCACCACGAAGTTGAAATCCTTCTCGTAGGCTGCGCGGGCGGCGGCAAGCTGTCCCGGCTCCCGGCACATGAAGATGACCTTGTAGAGCGGCGCGCCGTCGTACTCGCGCATGGGACGGATGTGGAGATTCTCCTCCAGCGCCCGCCGCCAGCGCACCAGCTCGCTGTTGCCGTCGCCGCTGACACCGGCAAGAAAGTCCACGATGTCCTCATCGCTATACGACGCGTCCCGCGCCTCCACGGTGCAGTGGACGCCGCTTTCGTGCAGGACGCGCAGGATCTCGTCGCTCAGGCCATGGGGCATCGGATGGTCGTAGAGCACCTTGCCGCCGCAGACCACATAGCCGCCCGCGCTGCCCACAAAGCCGTCAAAGCCGTATTCGAGCAGCGGCGAGAGCATGGCGTAGTTGCGCCCCGTGCAGAGGAACACCTTGTTCCCCGCCGCGCGGGCGGCGCGGATGGCGCGCTGGGCGCTCTCCGGCGGGACGTTGGTGCCCGGCTCGGTCAGCGTGCCGTCAATGTCCAGAAAGATGAGCTTCACGCCTGCTCCTCCGTGTCATAGGTGCGGATCAGCCAGCGGAAGTCGCCCGAGGGGATGGGCAGCACGCTCTCGCGCTTTTCGCCCGTCCAGAGGTCGGTCAGCTCGCCGTCCTCGCCCGTCCAGACCACACGCTCCACCACGTCGAAGTTGAAGTACGCCAGCAGCTTTTCTCCGTCGCAGTAGCGGCCGATGCCCAGCACGCCGTCGTGACCCGTGTCCAGCAGCCACACATCCGCCTTGCCGTCGAATGCCTTGTGCTCGCCGCGCAGGGTCTCCAGACGCCGCAGCGCCGTGAAGAGCTTACCCTCCACCGTGTCCAGATCGGTGCGCAGCGCCGCCTTGTCCCAATCCATGTCGCCGCGGTGCAGCCAGCGGCTGTCGTCCCGCTTGAGGGGATCGTCGTGATAGCTGTAGTCGTTCTCCTGCGCGATCTCGTCGCCGCTGTAGAGCACGGGGATGCCGCTGAGGGTGAACATATAGGCGTGGAGCATGATGTCCTCGCGCAGCGCCCAGTCGGTCTTATAGGCGTCCCGCTCATAGCGCGCCGCCTCCAGCCCGCACAGCGACGCCGTGGTGCCGCACAGCCGCGCGTCGCCGAGGCGCGGATCGTCGTTGTACAGCTCGCCGCGGGCAGGGCTGCCCTCCCACTTGCCGGTGAGGTAGTCGTTGAGGAATTTCTTGTGCGGCACCTCCTGCCCGCCGTAGCTGGAGATAAAGTTGTAATCGAGGCCCCAGCCGATGTCGTCGTGGCAGCGAAGATAGTTGAGGAAGGTGTACTGCTTGGGCAGCGCAAAGACCTGCTCCAATTGATGGCGCAGCAGTCTGGTATCCTTGGTCGCCACGGTGTGCCAGGTGCTCGCCATGGTGGTCACGTTGTACAGGAGGTGGCACTCCGGCTTTTCCACCGTGCCGAAGTACGGCACGACCTTGCTCGGCTCCATGACGATCTCGCCGAGGAGCAGCGTGCCGGGGCAGACGATCTCGCAGACCATGCGCATGATGCGCACCAGCGTATGTACCTGCGGCAGGTTGCGGCAGTTGGTGCCGAGCTGCTTCCAGATGTACGGCGTCGCGTCGAGACGGATCACGTCCACACCCTGATTGCAGAGGTAGAGCATGTTCTCCGTCATGTCGTTGAACACGACGGGGTTGGCGTAGTTGAGATCCCACTGGTAGGGATAGAACGTGGTCATGACGACCTTGTTCGCCTCGGGGCACCAGCTGAAGTTGCCCGGCGCGGTCTGCGG
>CAMJGU010000183.1 GCA_946405325.1 uncultured Clostridia bacterium
ACATCGCCCAGCCCAGCCTGAGCTACTCCATCGGGGAGCTGGAAAAGGAGCTGGGCGTCAAGCTCTTCGTGAAAGAGGACCGCCGCGTCAGCCTCACGATGTACGGCGAGCAGTTCCTGCCCTACGTCGAGACCGCGCTCGCGACGCTCTCCGACGGCACGCAGGCGGTGCACCAGCTCTCGGACGCGTCGTATCAGGTGGTGAAGCTGGGATACTTCCACTCCATCTCCGCGTCGTTCATTCCGCAGGTGGTAGAGGCGCTCTATGGCATCGAGGAGAACAAGAAGCTGCGCTTCCAGTTCTCCGAGACAAGCTCCGCCGACACGCTGAACCTGCTCAAAAGCGGCAACCTCGACCTCGCGTTCTGTATGCACCGCGACGAGTGGGTGGAGTCGGTGCCGGTGATGCACCAGCAGCTCTTCCTCGCCGTGCCGCGGGAGCATCCGCTCGCCGCGCGCAAGGAGGTCGCCTTCGACGACTTTGCCGACGAGCCGATGGCGATGCTCGATCAGGCGAGCTCCCTGCGGGCGACGGTGGATCGCATCTTCCTGCACTACGGCAGCAAGCGCGAGCCCAACGCCATGTTCGTCGTGCACGAGTGCAACGCGGCGCTGCAATACGTGTCGCTAGGCTTCTGCGTGTCGATCCTGCCGCAGGTGCCCGCCATGGACAACGACAAGGTCGTGATCCTGCCCATCGTCGATCCCGATAAGGAATTTGCGCGCACCGTATACTTCTCGTGGATGAAGAACCGCCCGCTCTCGCCAGCGGTGAAGCGCGTGCGCAACTTCATCGTCGAGCATTATCAGCTCAAGGACCAATAGGGATTCTATCGCGCCATTGAATACTTGTATTTGCGCGACTCACACCATGCTGTCTAATATATAGAAAAGGACTATGAAAGGGGACTGTAACATGAAACTGCCTTCCGCTGTGACTCTGTGCGAGGTAGGCCTGCGCGACGGCCTGCAAAACGAGAAAACCATCCTCTCCACCGACGAAAAGGTGGAGCTGCTCCGGGGACTGATTGACGCGGGCTACCGTGTCATCGAGGTCGGCTCCTTCATGCACCCCAAGGCGGTGCCGCAGATGGCGGATACCGACGAGGTGTACAAGCGCATCGGCGACGTGCCCGGCGTGGAGCTGCGCGCGCTGATCCCCAACCTGCGCGGCGTGACCCGCGCGATTGACTGCGGCTGCAAAAAGGTGAAGCTGAACGTCTCCGCCAGCCGCATGCACAACCTCAAGAACCTCAACATGACGCCGGAGCAGAGCGTCGCGGGCTTCGCGGGCTGCGTCGAGGCGGCGACCGCCAACGGCATCGCCATCTCCGGCTCGATCTCCATGCCCTTTGCCTCCCCGTGGGAGGGCCGCACGCCCGTCGAGGACGTGGACGCCATCATCGAGGCGTATCTCAAGGTCGGTATCAACGAGATCTCCCTCTCCGACGCCTCCGGCATGGCGGTGCCGAATCAGGTCAGCGAGCTGTGCGCCCACGTGCAGGAGAAGTACCCCGAGGCGACGTGGTGGCTGCACTTCCACAACACCCGCGGCATGGCGATGGCGAACATCATCGCCGCCATGGAGGCGGGCATGACGCAGTTTGACAGCTCGTTCGGCGGACTCGGCGGCTGCCCGTTCGTTCCCGGCGCGGCGGGCAACATCTCCTCCGAGGACGTGATCCACATGTGCGACGAGATGGGCGTGGAGACCGGCGTGGACGTGGTGAAGGTCATGGCGCTCTCGCGCCGCCTGCGCGACCTGCTCGACCACAACCTCGAGAGCTACGTTCTGCGCGCGGGCCGCTCCAGCGACCTGATCGCGGCGAAGGCGGAGTAAGATGCTGCTGCGGGATATCGAGCTCAACACCGTGCCGCCCATCGGCACGGAGACGAGCCTGCGCCGCGCGTGGCAGATCATGCGCGACGAGGGCGTGACCACGCTGTGCGTGGAGCACGCCGACGGCACGTTCGCGGGCATGGTCACGCTCAAGGACATCTCCGCCGCGGTGCTGGACGGGCAGGACACCCACGTGCTCGCCAACACCCGCACGCTCTACGGCAACGTGGTGAGCGCGCTGGACGGCGCGATCGTCTCCGGCGACGCGGACGGCAGGACGGTGGACGGACGCATCGTGGTCGGCGCGGGCAGCGCCGAGCAGATGGAGCGCGCGATCCACGCGGGCGACGTTGTGGTGGTCAGCGGCCGCAGCGAGGGGCAGCTCACCGCGCTGGAGGCGGACGCGGGCTGCCTTGTGGTCTGCACCGGCGTGGAGGTGTCGAAGGGCATCTTGCGCGTGGCGCGGGAGAAGAACTGCCTGATCGTCAGCACGCCGCACAACGTCTACGCCACGGCGCAGATGCTGCCGCAGGCGGTGCCGGTGCGCTGCTATATGCGCAGCGAGGGGCTGCTGACCTTTGCGCTCGACACGCCGCTGGACGAAGCGGGACGCGCGATCCGCACGGTGCAGCACCGGTATTTCCCCGTGCTGGACGAGCGCGGCCGCTGCGCGGGCATGCTGTCCCACCGGAACCTGCTCAGCCACATGCAATAACG
>CAMJGU010000184.1 GCA_946405325.1 uncultured Clostridia bacterium
GCCGCCGTCGCGCGATATCATGTCGAGGATCAGCTTGATGGTCGTGGTCTTGCCCGCGCCGTTCTCGCCGATCAGGCCGAGGATTGCGCCGCTCGGCAGCGTCAGGTCGAGCGGCCCCAGCGTGAAGCCGTCGTAGCGCTTCTCCAGTTGTTTGAGCTCCAATGCGTTCATCTCAGTCCCCCTCCGTCATGAGCCGCAGCATCTCACCCAGCTCCGCCGCGCTCACGCCGCAGCTCGCCGCGAGGCGCGCCGCCTCCGCCAGATGCCCCTCGATCTCCTTGAGATGCTCCTCGCGCAGCAGCTCCACGTTCTTCGGCGCGACGAAGCAGCCCTTGCCCGCGACGGTGTAGAGAAAGCCCTCGCGCTCGAGCTCGTCGTAGGCGCGCTTGGTCGTGATGACGCTGATGCGTAAGTCTTTCGCAAGGCTCCGGATCGACGGCAGCAGCTCGTCCTCCCGCAGCGCGCCGCTGATGATCTGCGCCTTGAGCTGGCTATAGATCTGCTCATAGATCGGGGCGCTGCTTTTGTTGTCGATCAAAATGTTCAAGAGCTTTCCTCCCGCGCAGTCTGTATATAAACAGTATATACAGTAAGAACAGTTTGTCAAGTCCCGTTTGCGAAAAAACGGCGGAGCGCCGACGCTCCGCCGTTTTTATGTCAGGATACCTTTTAGAAAAATCTCCACGCCGATGAGAATGAGGATCACGCCGCCGAGGATCGACGCCCGCCCCGCGAGGCGCGTGCCCATCACGCGCCCGATGCGAAGCCCTCCCATGCAGATGCCAAACGTGACGACCGCAATAGTGAGGGCGCACACCAGCGCCTCTGTCAACCCGTAGTTCGCAATCGTAAACCCGACCGAGAGCGCGTCGATGGAGGTCGCGACGCCCTGCAAGAGCAGCGCGCCCACGCCGACGCCGGAGGGCTCCTCCGCTGCGCCGCCGCGAAACGCCTCGCGGAGCATGGAGCCGCCGATGTAGAGCAGCAAAACGAGCGCGATCCACGGCACGAAGCGCTCAAACGCCGCGAAGCGCTCGACGAGCGTGTGGACGCACAGCCACCCGAGCAGCGGCATGAGGAACTGGAAGAGGGCGAACGTCCCCGCGATGACGCACTCCCGCGCGCGTTTCATCCGCGGCTCGTTCAATCCGTTCGCCAGCGACACCGAAAACGCGTCCATGGCGAGGCCCACGCCCAGCAAAATGCTGTTGAAGAAAAACACCACATTCATAACAAGGTAGGATTATAGCGTTCCGCCGCGCAATTTGCAAGGGGATTTCGGCGGCGTTCAATTCCCGTAAAATCTTCTGTTTTTGCGGATTTTCGGCTTGATGTTTTGCTTGGAAAGTGATACTCTAAACGCTAGTCTGCTTTATTGTAGCCTCTTGTGAGGGGGTGTGATATGAAAGAAAGCAAAAAGCCTCTGCTGCTCTGGCTCGGCAGCGCGGCGGCGCTGCTGATCCTCGCGCTCATCGCCGGCGGCGGAACGCTTTCGCTGCGAACGGGCAACGTCTCGTTCGCGCTCATCACGGCGATCCTGCTGATTGCGGCGGCGCTGATCCGCGCGCGGGTCATTCCGAAGTTCACCATCGTCCCCGGACGGTTCCAGCTGGCGCTGGAGACCATCGTGGGCGCGTTTATCCCGAAGCCGAAGGCGGCGAAGCCCGCTCCCAAGCCCCGTACCGTGAAGAAGGGCCCGAGCCTCGGCGAAAAGCTCCGGCGGCTCCCGGGCGTGATCGGCGGCTGGGCGGCGGCGAACAAGGTCGCGCTCGGCGTCTGGGTCGTTCTGCTGGCGGTGCTGTTCGTCGGCACGAAGCTGGCCGGCTCTCACGGCGACCATGGCGACGTGCAGATTGCCATGCGCGACGCGGTGCTCCACGACGTAAACCGCGTCAGCCTGCTCGGTCTCAAGGACGTGAACCCCGCGCTGATCGCGGCGATGACCGTCTCGGCGGTGCTGCTGCTCGCGGCGGTGCTGATCCGCTTGTTTGTGATCCCGCGCTTCACCGAGGTCCCCGGCCGGTTCCAGATGGTATTGGAGTCCATCGTCGGCCTGCTCGACGGCATGGCGCACGTCGGGCCGCGGGAGCAGCCCTGCTTCATCGGCGGCTACGTCTTTGCCGCGGGCGTGTACGTCTTTTCCAGCACGCTCTTTGAGCTGTTCGGCCTGCAGGCGGTCACGACGCACGGACACTCCGTGGCGCTGCCCGCGCCGCTTTCCGACGTGAACGCCGCGATTGCCATGGGCTGCCTGAGCTACCTTGTCATCTTCTTCGGCGGGCTGATCCGCCGGGGCGGGAAGGGCGCGGGCGCGGCGCTCAAGGAGTTCTCGCTGCCCATTTCCATGAGCTTCCGTCTCTTCGGCGCGCTGCTCAGCGGCTTGCTGGTGACGGAGCTGGTGTACCACTACGTCAGGCTCAGCTACGTCCTGCCGGTGGTGGTGGGCGTGCTGTTCACGCTGCTCCACGCGCTGGTGCAGGCCTATGTGCTCACGATGCTCGTCGGCATGTACTACGGCGAGGTCACGGGGCGCGAGGAAGAAGAATAAACACA
>CAMJGU010000185.1 GCA_946405325.1 uncultured Clostridia bacterium
CGGCTTTTTGGTGACTTTTTCGGCGGCGAAAAAGTCACTCCGCCCGCAGGCGGAACACCCTGCGCCCCAGCAGCACACTGCACACAAACCCCGTCAGCGCGCCGGAAAACACCGCCACAACCAGCAGCGGCGGCAGGTACGCCAGCGGCGCGCCATTGCCGAGCGTCAGCACCGCCGCCAAAACCTGCCCCGCGTTGTGCGCCGCCGCGCCGCCGACCGACACGCCGTAGACCGAGAGCCTGTCAAAGCGCCGCAGCGCGATCATCGTCCCCATCGCGGCAAAGCCGCCGAGCAGCGAGTAGATCAGCGCCGAGGCGTTGCCCGCGAACATCGCGCCCAGCAGCACCCGCACCAGCAGGATCGCCAGCGCCGACGGCGCGCCGAGCGTATAGAGCGCGAACAGCGTCACGATGTTCGCAAGCCCCAGCTTGAACCCCGGCAGGGGCACCGGCAGTGGGAACATACCCTCGACGTACGAGAGCGCCAGCGCCAGCGCCGCCAAGATCGCGCCGGTGGTGAGTTGTTTCGTCTTCATGCGCTCACCCCGCGATCGCGTCAAATCCGCCGTCCGCCGCGCCCTCGAGGGCGATCACGATCCGCGCAGGCAGGCACACGATGCTCTGCCCCGCCCGGGAGATCGCGCCGGTGTGCACGCAGTCCTGCGTGGGGCAGTCGGCGTGGTCGACGCGCACGCTCTCCGTGGTTACGACCACGTGGACGGTATAGCCGTTGTTGGTGTAGTCTCGTTCTGTATTGCCGAATTTCAGCCGCTCGACCTCTGCCCCGCCGACGGAGACGACGATCTCCGCCCCGTTTTGCGCGGGCGCGAACCAGACGCGCGCGCCCAGCGCGACGGCGAGCAGCAGCACGGTCAGCACCACCAGCGCGTCGTATTTGGTTGGCACCAGCTTAGGCGACCCGCTCATAGGTATACCCCTCTGCCTGCGATGTAAACCCATTGCAGGTGTACAGCACGCGCCCGTCGGCGGTGACGAGGATCAGGTCGAACGGCTCCCAGTCCGCCGTTTTCCACAGCTCCAGCGAACCCTCCGCACCCAGCACGCAGCACGCCGTCGCCAGCGCGTCCGCCCAGACGCCATCCGCGCAGATCACAGTGGCGGACACCAGATCGCTGTCCGCCGGATAGCCCGTTTTCGGGTCGAGGATGTGGTGGTAGCGCACGCCGTTTTCCTCAAAATATCGCTCGTAAACCCCGGAAGTCATGATAAACCGGTCGCCCTCCGTCTCCAGCACGCCGAGGTACGCGCCCTCTTGCGCCGGATCCTTGATGGCGACGCGCCACGCGCCGCCGACCGGCTTGTTCCCCAGCAGCGCCACGTCGCCGCCGAGGTCGAGCACCGCGCTCGTGATCCCGCTGCCGCGCAGGAGCTGCGCCACGCACCCGCCGGCGTAGCCCTTGGCGACGCCGCCGAGGTCGAGCTGCGCGGGCAGGTCAAGGATCACCTGCTCGCCGTCGATATGCAGATGCTTTTCGCCGACGTTCGCGAGCGCGGCGTCGATTTCCTCTTGCGCGGGGACGCGGTGCTCCCCCGCCCCGCTGCCAAAGCCCCAGAGATCCAGCAGCTCCGCCACGGTGGGATCAAACGCGCCGCCGGTCGCCTGCGCAATCGACCCGCTCTCGTGCAGCAGCTCCGCCGCCTCGCGGTCAATAACGGTGCCGTCGTGGTTGAGGGCATACACCGCGCTGCGCTCCGTCCCCCGCGCCAGATGCGCGTCGAGGCGGTACAGCTCCTGCTCCGCCGCGTCCAGCGCGGCTGCGCCGTTCTCACCGTACACGGTGAGGTTCATCACGGTGTCCATGGCGAACACGGTGCGCGAGAGCGGCGCGGCAGCGTCCACGGCGTCCCGCCACGCGCAGCCGGTGAGCGCGAGGCAGGTGATTAAAAACAGAGTAAATGCACATTTTTTCATGTTTATAGTATATAGGCAATCTCCGGCTTTTGCAAGAAAAAAGGACGATCGGCAAAGCCGACCGTCCTTTTTTGTGGGATTCTTTACTTGTACATCTCCACCAGCTTGAGCAGGTGCTCGTAGCGCTCCTTCGCGGCCTCCTCGTTGCGCGCGAACAGGGTCGTGGCGCGCTCGGGGAACTCGCGGGTAAGGCGGCTGTAACGCGCCTCGTTCATCAGGAACTCCTGATAGCCGCCCGCGGGCGCCTTGGAGTCGAGGGTGAACTTCTGCTCGGCGTCGGGATTGAAGCGGAACAGGTTCCAGTAGCCGCACTCGACGGCCTTCTTCATCTCCTTCTGGCAGTTGGTCATGCCGCCCTTGATGCTGTGCATCTCGCAGGGGCTGTAGCCGATGATGAGGGACGGGCCGTCGTAGGCCTCGGCCTCGGTGATGGCCTTGATGGTCTGGGCCGGGTTCGCGCCCATGGCGATCTGCGCCACGTAGACGTAACCGTAGCTCATCGCGATCTCGGCGAGGCTCTTCTTCTTGACCTCCTTACCGGCAGCCGCGAACTGCGCGACCTGGCCGATGTTGGA
>CAMJGU010000186.1 GCA_946405325.1 uncultured Clostridia bacterium
CCGCCTCCGGCACGTTTTCGCAATAGCGCGCGAGCCAGCTCGCGTCCGGGATGTGGAGAATGAGCGGGTTATCCTGCGGGCGGCCCTTCGCCTCAAAGATGTGCAGCACCGCTTCTTCATTGAGGCCGTCCGCGCCGAGGCCGTAGACCGTCTCGGTGGGGATCGCCAGCAATCCGCCGCGCCGCAAAATCGCCGCCGCGGCTTCGATCTGTGCAACGTCGTCCGGAGAGAGAATCGTATAATACTGCGTCGTCATGCTTCGCGCTCCTCCGCGGCGAGCGCCGCCGCCTGCTCCTGCATCGTCAGCGCGTCGATGATCGGGTCTAAGTCGCCGTTGATGACCGCGTCGATGTTGAAGTTCTTCGTCTCCCCCGTCAGCCGGTGGTCGGTGACGCGGTTCTGGGGGAAGTTGTACGTCCGGATGCGCTCGTTGCGCATGCCGGTGCCGACCTGCGCGCGGCGCTCGCTTGTGATCGCGCCCTCCACGCGCTGCTGTTCGATCTCGTAGAGCTTGCTCGCGAGCATCTGCATGCACTTGGCGCGGTTTTGCACCTGCGAGCGCTCCTCCTGACAGCTCACCACGATGCCGGTGGGCTTGTGGATGAGCCGCACGGCGGAGCTGGTCTTGTTGACGTGCTGACCGCCCGCACCGGACGCGCGGTAGACCTGCATCTCGATGTCCTCCTCGCGAAGGTCCACGTCGACGGTCTCCATCTCCGGCAGCACTGCCACGGTGGCGGTGGAGGTGTGGACGCGCCCGCCGGACTCGGTCTCCGGCACGCGCTGGACGCGGTGTACCCCGGATTCGTACTTGAGGCGCGAGTACGCCCCATCGCCCGACACCACGAAGTCCGCCTCCTTGACGCCGCCGAGCTCGGTTTCATTGAAGTTCATCAGCTCGATCTTCCAGCCGCGCTTTTCGGCGTACATCGAGTACATCCGATAAAGGTCGTAGGCGAAGAGCGCGCTCTCCTCCCCGCCGACGCCGCCGCGCAGCTCCATGATGACGTTTTTGCCGTCGTTCGGGTCGCGGGGCAGCAGCAGGATGCGCAGCTCGTCATAGAGCCGCTCACGCTCCGCCTTGGCTTCTTTGAGTTCTTCCCGCGCCATGTCCGCGAGTTCGGGGTCGGAGAGCAATTCCTCCGACTCCGCGATGGTCGCCTCCGCCTTTTGGTACGCGCGGTACGCCGCGACGACGGCCTCGAGTTCCTTTTGCTCCCGCGTCAGCTTTTTGAGCTGCGCGGGGTCGCCGTAAATATCGGGGATCTCCAGCAGCTCGCCGATCTCTGCGTAGCGCCGCTCCAGATCCCGCAGCTTTTCCCACATGGCTTACTCCGTTTCTTCGTTCTCCGCCGGTTTGGCGGTCTCCGTCGTCTCGGCGGTCTCCATGGCTTCGACCGTCTCCACGGTCTCGGCGGTCTCCGTTTCCTCGGGGATCGGCAGCAGCTCGCAGCCCGCAAACTCCGCGCAGGTCTTCAAAAACTGGTCGCGCCAGAAGATATAGCCCGCCGAGCCGGGGCGCAGGGACACCTCCGCCACGCGCGGGCTTTCGAGGTACTGGTCCATCTGATCGAACACCTCGCGGTACGGCTCGTCGCTCGCGTGCGTGATGACGTAGGCGACCTCGTCCAGTTCCAGGCCGCGCCGCTTCAAAAACGCGCGCATGACGCTCGAGCACCGCCCCGCCCACACCGGCGTGCCGAGGATCACGAGCTTGTACTTCCACAGCGGCTGCGGCGTTTCGATGCGGTTGACGGCGATGGTCTTTTTGCGCATCGCGTCCAGGCCGCAGCGCAGCCAGCCCATCGCGCCGGTGCGGCGCGCGTGGTCGTGCAGCTCCATCACCTCGCAGTCCAGCGCCGCGGCGATCTCCG
The DNA here is from genome assembly GCA_946405325.1 of uncultured Clostridia bacterium. The sequence goes on from CAMJGU010000186.1 coordinate 1,875, forward strand.
CCATGGTCTGCCGGGTCTTGCCGGTGCGGGAGTAGCAGATGCATAAAATGTCGTTGTTCATACGTCCAGATCCATCCTCAGCAAGAGTTCGTTCGCCAGCGCGAACGCCTCGCGCACGTAGTAGTTGAGCGTCAGCGCGTCGTAGTAGGCACCCCGCGGCAGGCGCGCCGCGACGCCGTGCGCGGCGGGGGTATCCGCGAGCATCCCCGCGCGGTACACGTGGTAGTCGTTGGTCACAAAGGCGAAGTCGCCGGTCACGCCCCGCGCCTCCATCAGCTCATAGGAGCGCTGAAAGTTGGTGCGGGTGCTGGTCGCCTGCTCCTCCTTCCACACGCGCGTTTTGTCCACGCCGTGGGCGGTGAGGTAGCGGTACATGCACTCCGCCTCGGAGATGTCCTCCCCCTGCCCCTGCGAGCCGCTGACGATGATGGGGATATCGGGCTTGTCCGCGACGTACTCGAGCGTCTTTTCCAGACGCGACCAGAGCATCAGCGACGGCTCGGTGCCGTTGACCCCCGCGCCGAGGACGATCACGCAGGAAACCGGCGCATCATCCGCGTCCGGTTTGGCGCCGGAGACGATGGCGGCTTCGAGACCGATGAAAAACACCAGCCCCGCGCACACGAGCGCGAG
>CAMJGU010000187.1 GCA_946405325.1 uncultured Clostridia bacterium
GCGCAGAAGGCGCGCGGCGCGGACTTTGAGTCCGGCGGGCTCATCCAGCGCGCCAAGGCGCTGATCCCGCTGCTGGTGCCGCTGTTCGTGAGCGCGTTCCGCCGTGCGGACGAGCTGGCGACGGCGATGGAGTGCCGCTGCTACCACGGCGGCGAGGGCCGCACCAAGCTGCACGTGCTGCACTACGCGGCGCGGGACTACGTCGTGCTGGCGCTGTATCTGTCGCTGGCGATCGGCATCATTGTGTTGGATTGATATGAGAAACATCGCATTAAAACTGATGTACAACGGCACCGCCTACCACGGCTGGCAGGTGCAGAAAAACGCCGTCAGCGTCGCGGAGACGCTGCAAAAGGCGCTGACCATGGTCTGCGGGAACGCGGCGCGGCTCACCGGCTGCGGACGCACCGACGCGGGCGTTCACGCCGAGCACTATATCGCGAATTTCCACACCGATTCCCGCATTCCCATCGACCGCCTGCCCTTCGCCGTCAACACCCACACGCCGGAGGATATCGTGGTCAAAGAGGCGTTCGATATGCCCGAAGACTTCAACGCCATCGGCTCGTGCCTCAAAAAGGAATACACCTACCGCATCTACAACTCACGGATCAAGAATCCGTTTTATGTAAACAGAGCATATTTTTATCCCAAGCATCTCGACGAAGCGGTTATGGATCGCGCGGCGCGGGCGTTTGAGGGCACACACGACTTCCGCGCGGTGCGCAGCGTCGGTACGGAGACCCGGACGACGGTGCGCACGATCTACTATTGTTATGTAATCCGCGCGGGAGAGCTGCTGGAGCTCAAGGTCTGCGCGAACGGCTTTTTGTATAATATGGTACGGGCCATCACCGGCACCGTGCTCTACGCGGCGGAGGGCAAGCTCACGGCGGAGGACATTCCCGTGATCCTCGACTCCGGCAACCGCACGCTGGCGGGGCCGACGGTGCCGCCGGGGGGACTGTACTTAACGAAACTCTGGTATGAGGACGAACGGCTCAATGGCTGATAAAAACGAAGAAATCGAAAAGGAAATACGCGAGCATATCCGCCGCGCCAAGGCGCCGCCGCGGCGCGGGGGCGGCGCAAAGCGGGTACTGCTCCTCGTGCTGGTGCTCGCCGCGGTGCTGGCGGTGGTGTGGGCCGCGTCCTACCGGGACGTGGTCGGCATGGACGGCATGCGGCGGCTGTTTACTTACAACAAGGTGACGGCTGACGCGGACGGCCGGGTGGAGATGTTCCGCTACGACAGCGACCGCACCGCGACCTACGACATGCTGGGGGACAGCCTGATCGTCGCCTCCACCACGCGCTTGCAGCAGCTGGGCAAGGACGGCGCGGAGCTCTGGTCCGAGACGGTGAGCTTTACGAATCCCGCCATCGTTGTCGGCGCGCAGACCGCGGCGGTCTACGACGTGGGCGGCACGGAGCTCTATCTGCTCGGCGCCCACGGGCTGCTGCGCAGCATGGGCGAGCAGGCGGAGAACGGCATCTTGTCCGTGACCATCAACGACTCGGACTATCTGGCGCTGACGACGCTCAAGAGCGGCTACCGCTCCGCGGTGACGGTGTACACCTCCGGCGGGGAGCCGGTGTTCACCTTCAACTCCTCGGAGCGCTACGTTTCCGACGCCTGCGTGCTTAACGACAACCGCCATCTTGCCGCGGTGACCATGGGCGAGGCGGACGGCGTGTTCGCGAGCCGACTGAGCTTTTACGCCTTCGACAGCGAAAAGGAGCTCAGCGAGACGACGCTTGGCGGCTCGATGGTGCTTTCCCTGAGCGATTTCGGCGGAAAGCTGGCGGCTCTGGAGGACGACCGGCTGACGGTCTTCGCCGCGGACGGGTCGCTCTCCGGCAGCTGCCGCTATGAGTATCCGTATCTGCGGGGCCATGCGGTGAGCGACGCGGATTTCACCGCGCTGGCGCTCTCGCGCTACCGCTCCGGCAGTGCCATGCGCATCGTGACGGTGGACACGGACGGGCAGATCATGGGCTGGGCGGACGAACGGCGCGAGATCCTGGACGTTTCGGCGGCGGGAAACTATGTGGCGATCCTATTCAGCGACAGCCTGACGCTTTATACCGGCGATATGACCAAGTACGCGACGCTCGAAGGAACGGACTTTGCCAAGCAGGTCATCATGCGCGACGACGGTACGGCGATGCTCATCGGCGCGTCGCGCGCATGGTTGTTTATTCCGTGATTGCCATTTCGCCCGCCGCGTTGCGGCAACCGCGAAATATGGCTGTCCACGACCGCGCTGCGTTCGTGCCGCTTATTCCATAGACAAATATGAACGTTCCGTAAATATCCTTTGTAAACAATCTTTTTTACTTGAAAAAGGAGACAGAAACATGGATAATGCAATTATTGTAGACGGTGTTCTTGCCGCAGTGCTGCTCATCGGCGCGCTGGTCGGCGCAAAGCGCGGGCTTTTCAAGAGCCTGATGGGTCTGGTCGTCGTGGCGGCGGCGATGGTCGGCGCGGTGCTGCTGGC